>NZ_LJHP01000024.1:0-40622 GCF_001295965.1 Blastomonas sp. AAP25 | reverse complement strand
CCCGCCGGTGCCGCCGCGCAGGCTGTTGAGCGAGGCGGCGAGCTGCACCGCCTGGATCGGGGTCAGCTCGCCGATCGAATTGCCGAACAGGATGCGCGCCATGACCTCGTCCTGCGGGAGCGCGGGCGTCGAGGAGAACGCGATGTCTGGATTCTCGCCGGTGCCCGATACGTTGATGTTCACCGTGACATCGCCCGCTTCGCCGCTGGCGCGCAGATTGATCACCGGATTGGTGGCGCTGCCGCCGTTGAACCGCAGGCGGCCCTCTTCCAGATCGAACGAGCGCCCGGCAAAGCCCAGCGTGCCGCGCACCAGATCGATACCGCCGGTGATCCGCGGATTGCCCGTCGTTCCGGTGATGCGGATGTCCGCCGCCCATTCGGAATCCAGCCCCATTCCCGAGACATAGACCTGATTGTCCGCGACCAGCTTGACGTCAAGCCGCCAGTCGCTGGGTACGCCCGAAATGGGATCGGGGTCGCCGGTGATCCGTGCACGGCCCAACGCCGGCTTGCGCCTGACGCCGGTGAGCTTGGCGACCTGCACCGAACCCTGGCGCACGATGCGGTAGCGGGTCTCGGGCAGCCGGATGGTGCCCGAGATCAGCGCTGGCTGGGTCGCGCTGTTGATGATGCTGAGCTGTCCGGTGGCGGTCGCGGCTAGGCCGCTGCCATCTGCCAGTCGCGCATTGTCGAGATTGAGCGCGAGCTGCACCGGAAAGCCCTGCGCCGAGCTCAGCGAGACGAAGCCTTCGCCGCTGATCGTGCCGCTGCCGGCACGCGCTGTCAGCTGTTCGACCTGCAGCCGGTCGCCGGTGAAGCTGCCGCGCAGCCGCATGTTGGTCAGCCGGGTGCCGTATTGTTCGTTTTCGTACGTGAGGTTGTTGGCGCGCACGATGCCGCGCAGCTGCGGCTGCTGGACTCGGCCCGTGAAGTCCGCAGCCACGCCGATCGCGCCCGACAGGCTTTGGTCGGGAAGCGCGGCGAGGGAGAACAGGGTGTCGGCAGGTCCATTGTAGCGCAGACCGCCGCTCAGCGGAGCGGCAAGCAGCCGGGTGGTCCAGCTGCCGGCGCCAGCGGCGAGCGGGGTGAGCGCGACCTGCATGCGGCCGATCACCGCACCACGCCGCCTGATGATCGCGCGGGCATTGCCGCCATCGGGCTGCAGCGTCCCGACCACGCTCATGTCCACCGGTTGCGAAACCGAAGCCAGGCTGGTGCGGGTGAAATTGTCGATCGTCAGCCGGGCATCGGCCTCGGGGAAGCTGTTGGGATTCGTCTGGCGGAAATCCAGGCTGCCCGAGGCCGTTCCGCCCAGGCCCAGTCCGGGCATGATCGGGTTGATCAGCGCCAGATCGACCTCGGCAAGCCGCGCTCCGATATCCATGCCTGCGCCATAGCGGCCTGCGAGCTGGATTGTGCCGCGTGACAGATCGATGGTGGTAGGCATCAGCCGGTACTGTGCGGCCTCGGGAATGATCCGCGCCGGGTTGCGGGTCTTGAAGTCGATGCCGTTGGCACGGCCATCAAGCGCGACGCGCCACAGCTTGGGTTGCAGAACCGCATTGGCGGCAAAGCGGAACGGAAAGCTGTTGCGCCCTTCCGCCATCACCCGGGCGCTGCCCTGGCCGTTGCGATAATCGATCTTGGCGCGCGCGGCGGCGATCTGCAGTTGGCCCATTCTAGTGCCCGCGAGCTGGACATCGGCGACGATCTGCGGCTTTTCGGTCATCACCATGTCGGCTGCGATGATCGCGCGGCCGATGACCACGCCTGCGGGCCCGGGAAGCCGCGCATCGCGGGCGTTCAACGCCAGCACCGCGCGCTGATAGGCACCCGCGGCGGAGAGGTCGACATTGCCCGACACTCCGGCGCCATCGGCTATGAGCAGGCCTGCGAAGGGTCCGGCGCTGGTCTGGCGGACCCTGCCGGTGATGCCGATATCGGCAAAGCGGGTGCCCGGGTTTACCGCGATCTCGAGCGGTCCGCGTGCCGTGAAGACGTTCACATCGGCAGCAAACGCGCCGTAATCGGTGTCGCCATTGCCGGTCACCGCATAGCTGTTGCCGTCTCCGCGAATGGTGGCGATGACGTTGGACATGCCTATGCCCAGCCCGGGCCGCGCGGCTGTCACGGTCGCGACGGGTCGTGTCACCGTCCCTGTCACCGCGACGGTCAGCGGGCCATATTGGTTGGATGAACCGCGCGCGTCGAAGCGGATCTGGCCGTCGGTGGAATAGGCGCCCCGGCCTTCGGAAAGCCTGAATGCCGGCGCTGCCACGGTCAGCCTTGTGACCCGGCCGATGCCGTCGCTGCCATAGCTGACATCGGCGTTGATCAGAGAATTGCCGCCCAGGAACTCGCGCAGGCCATCGTTGAGGATCTGGCTGGATCGCGCCGAAATCTTGCCCGCGAGGCGGAAACCGCCATTGCCGGTTGTTTCCAGATCGATATCTGTCGCGACGTTGAAGATGCCCACGCTCTCTACGCGGTAGCCGTTTACGCGGCCATTGAGCGCGCCGGTATACAGCCCGGTATTGAGATCGGCGAGGATCACCGCCGTTGCATCGATGCGGCTGGACCGGATTTTGAGGTTGTCGGACATCAGCCGGGCGTTCGAATAAGCAAGGTCGCCGTCGAGACGGACGTTTTCGAGCAGGCCACCTGCGGCAGCGTTGAGCCCAGCGATCCGGCGTGCGCGTGCGCTGACCGGGATCATCCAGGCGTCGGCATCAAGCCGCGCCGCGCCGGTCGCGGTCAGGCCGATCACCGAAATATCGTTGAAGCCCAGCCGCGCGGCGGTGATGTCATAGCCGATCTGCGGGGATGCAAACCCGCCGTTGAGCGTGAGATTGGCCGCAATCCCCGCACCGCTAAGATTTTCGGCGATCGTTCCGGGCTGCAGCAGGCGGAAGGCCACCTGCAGATCGCGCATCTGGCTTGTCCCCAGATCGACCAGACCATCGGCATCGAACGCGAAATTGGCGTTGCCGATTTTGGCCGCGATATCGAACTGCCGCTCGTTGGCGGTGGTGGTGATGTCGATCGTCGTTTCGGGCTCGAGCAGCGCGCCGGGCTGGGCTGCGAGCAGCAGGGCAGGGCGCATCTTGCCGCGCGCGGTGAAGGTACCCTTGCGCGAGGTGAGCACGACATCGGCGAGCGACTGCCCGCCCAGCGTGCCGCCCAGCGCACCGTTCCATGCGTCCCAGTCACCCTTGCCGCGCAGATCGACGCGCATCGGCTGGGCAACGCCGGTCAATCCGGCGATCAGGCCTTGCGCCGGGGCGTCGAGATTGAAAGCCAGGTCGAGCGTGTTGGTTTCCGGAACCGCGCGCAGATCGAGCGTCATCGTCTCGCCGCCTGCAAATCCGGTGCCTGCCTGCGTCGCCGCGCGCGCGCTGACCACGGCGGTGCGGTCGGCAATGTGGACCTTGCCTTCGAGGGATGCGCGATGGCGCTGGCCTGTCACTGCCGGATCGATGTCGATGCGGCGGAGGTCCAGCCGGGCGATGTCGATGTCCAGATCGGGCAGCAGCGGCTCGTCGGTGGGCGGGGTCTCATTGAACGCGGGCAGGCGGCGCAGGCGCATCTGCGGCACAACCAGCGAGCGGATATCGACATGGCTGCGTGCAAAGGCAAATGGGCGCCAGTTGACCTCGACCAGTGGCGAGGAAGCAAAAACGCCCTGCGGATCGCGCAAAGTCAGGTCGCGGATTCGCATCTGCCCGTACAGCGAACCTTCGATCCTGCCGATGCCGATGTTGAGTCCATTCTCGAACTCCATCCCGGCAATCTGCTTGGCAACGAAACGCTTTCCGCTGCTGCTATCCAGCCAGACATAGCCGATCGTGAGCAGCGCCAGGATCGTGCCCAGCAGCACCGCGACACCGATGGCGATGCGGCGCGGCCAGGATTTTAGTGGGTGTTCGGTCTGCACCGGCTCGGCCACGGGTTCGGCGGCGGTATCGATTGCGTCGGCCATCAGAAGGCCTGACCGATAGAGATATAGACCGCGACGCGGGATTCGCCGGGGCGCCGGGCGATCGGGGTTGCGACATCGAGCCGCATCGGCCCGAAATTGGTATAGAAACGCCCGCCGATCCCGACGCCATAGCGAAGGTCGTCAAACCCCGGGGTCGAGCTGGTCGAAACCTGCCCTGCGTCGACAAAGCCAACGATCCCGTAATTGCCGAAGCGATAGCGGATTTCCGCCGCCGCCTCGACCAGGCTGCGCCCGCCGATCGGACGGTTGTCGGGGTCCTTGGGACCCAGTTCCTGATAGCCGAAGCCGCGGACCGACCCGCCGCCGCCTGCGTAATATCGCCGCGAGGGCGCGATGTCTGGGCGGTCGGCGCCAAAGATCGACCCCACCCGTGCGCGTCCGGCAATCACGATGTTGTCGCCCACCGGGTAATAGCCGGTGCCCTCGAGCAGCCCGCGGCCATAGAACAGCGTTCCGCTGCCAAGCGAGGCCTCGGGCGAAACCTGCGCCGAGAGCCGGAAGCCGCTGGTCGGGTCAAGCAGATCGTTCGAACGATCCCAGGTGATCTGGCCCGGCAGCGCAGCGACATAATAGGTCCGCCGGTCGCGCTGGCCGAGGGTGAAGTTGTAATCCTGCTCGTTGGTGCCCAGCAGCTCGAAGCCATAGCTGTAGGTCAGCCGCTTCTGCCAGATCGGCGTGCTGTAATAAGACACACGCCCCGCCAACCGCCCGGTGAAGGATTCATACGCTGCAAAGTCGCTGCGCAGCGCCGACAGGCTCAGTTCGACCGCACGGTCGCGGCGTCCGGCGTTCGATCTGCGGAAGGTCGCCGATGCGCCCTGTTCCTGCGTGCCTGCGGTAATGCTGGCGATCAGCGCGCCTTCGGGCGGGAAGAGGTTGCGATGGGTCCAGCTGCCCTGCGCGCGGATGCCCTGGCCAGTGCCATAACCGGCATTGGCCGCGAGCGTGCGCGCGGGGCCAGCCTCCTGATCGACCTTGAGATCGGCATATCGGGTTCCGTCGGGCGCTGCTGTGCCCGAAGGCTCGGGCTGCACGGCGACCACCGAATACAGCCCCGTGGCCACCAGCGCCTTGCGCAGATCGTCGACCAGTCGGCTGTCGTAAAGGTCGCCCTTGTCGAAGCGGGCAAGCTTGGCGATGTGGTCAGCCTCGAACACGGTCGATCCGCTGGTGACGATATCGCCAAAGCTGCTGCGCGCGCCAGGGGTGACGGGAAGCGTGTAATCGCCGGTTACGCTCTCGGGATCGAGCAGGATGTCGCGCTGGCCGACCTTGGCAAACGGATAGCCCTGCTGCGGCATGGCGACTGCGATATTGGCCTCTGCCGCGAGAATGCGCTCGGCATCGATCGGCTCACCGGTGGCGGGAACGAAATTGTGCGCGATCAGATCGGCAGGCTCGACCGGCGGCGCGTTGAAGGTGATCGTGCCGAGGCGATAGCAGGGGCCGGGACTGGCGGTGAGCACGACCATCATCGGCCCGGTGGTGCCGCTTTCGGCAAATTCGATCGCGCCGTTCACGGTTGCGTCGAAATAGCACTGGCCGATCAGCAGGTCGGCGAGGAGCTGCTGGTCCTCGAGCATCCGCGCCGAAACCATCGCACCGTTGCTCGCCTTGCCATCGCCATCGTCGAGCGCGGACAGCTCGCCAAACCGCGCGCGGATCGAACCTGCGCCATCGGGCTCGGGGTTGGCTTCATCTGCTGCATCGAGTGCGTCCAGGCCGTCGATCCGGTAGCTGTAACGTACCGCGCGGGCAGCGTCGTCGTCTGCCTCGGTGTAGCGGCTTTCATCGAACGGCTCGACATCGAAGCTCTCCAGCGGGCCTAGTGGCGCGGCAAGCTCGGGGTCATCGGCCAATGGCGCGGTCAGCAGATATCCCCCGACGGTCGCATCGCCGGTCTGGCCAAGCGCGGGCGCCTGGGAGTCGAGGCGTGCCTGCTCGGCGTCCCAATCCTCGATCGTCCCCATCGGCGCATCGGGATCGATCGACGGAATGGTCGCGTCGAACTCTTCGTCGGTGATGATCGGAGATTCGCCTGTCTCATTCTCGGGCGCGGGCGGAGGAGCTTGTGCGGTCCGCTGCATGGCGATGGCCGCCGGGGTATCGCAAAGTGTCGGCAAAAGGACGCAACAAACCGAGCATAGGCGCAGAAACATCTAAAATCCTGAATTCCGGGCGCCTGGCATGAACGTCCCCCGCAGCTCTACGCGCCAGCCAGGCAAATGGTTCACGCACATAGGTTAGAAAGTTTGTCGGGCTGGATGCGAACCGGACGCAACGTGCCCGTGGTGCGGCGCGCAGATGTCTCACGCACGCTGCCCACACAGGATCATGCGATCCTGCAGTGCTCGGAAATTCTAGACCTATGGAAGGTCCCGGAATTGATCGACATCCTCAAAAGGATGGTGACCCCTACGGGAATCGAACCCGTGTTTCAGCCGTGAAAGGGCCGCGTCCTAACCGCTAGACGAAGGGGCCATCTTCGCGGGAAGCGCCCCATTAGGGATTCGCGGCTGGGCAGTCAAGCGCGCTATTTCGCTTTTCGCAGCTTTTTCAAAGATCGACCGCGGCAAGGTCGTCAACGTGCATTTCCGCGGCGTGATTGCCGTTCCAGTTGTCGATCTTGACGCGCCCCGCCAGCCAGAAGCGTCGGTCGCGCGGCGCACCCAGCAGCGCCTGGCCCAGCGGGGTATCGACGCTGCGAAACGCCATCGCCTTGAACGATGCGCCGTCATCCCCCGCCGCAATCGCGCGGACGTGCGTCGTGCCCACGACATCGCAGCGCACGATGCGCACCGGGCCGGTCGCAAGCCGCGGCGCGGGCCAGCCCATGCCATAGGGGCCTGCGCTCTCCATCCGATCGATGAGGTCCGGCGTCAGTCCGCGCGGAGCGACCAGCGCATCGACCAGCAGCCGCGCCGCTCCCGATGCGGCAGCGACCCTCGCTGCCAGATGCTCCTCCAGAAACTCGCTGAACCGGTCGATTTTGTCGGCGTTGATCGTCAGCCCTGCCGCCATCGCATGGCCGCCGCCTGCCACGAGCAGCCCGGCATCCTTGGCCGCGATAATCGCCGCGCCCAGATCGACGCCCGGGATCGAGCGGCCCGAGCCCTTGCCGATGCCCTTGTCGTCCAGCGCGATCACCAGCGAGGGTTTGCCCGTCCGCTCCTTGATCCGGCCTGCGACGATACCGATCACGCCCGCGTGCCAGCCCTGGCCGGCAAGCAGCGCCACCGCCCGGTTGTGCTGCCCGGCGAGAAGCGCCTCGGCCTCCTCCTGCACCATCGCCTCGATCGCGCGGCGTTCCTCGTTGAGGCGCGAGAGCTGGGCTGCGATATCGCTGGCTTCCGCCTCGTCCTGCGTGGTGAGCAACCGCACGCCAAGGTCCGCCGCACCGACACGTCCGCCCGCATTGATTCGCGGGCCGAGCGCAAAGCCCAGGTCCGAACACACCGGCGCGCGGGTGAGGCGGCTGACATCGATCAGTGCGGCCATGCCGATATTGCGCCGCCGCGCCATGATCTTGAGCCCCTGCGCGACAAAGGCGCGGTTCAGGCCCTTAAGTTGGGCGACATCGGCAACGGTGCCCAGCGCCACCAGATCGAGCAACTCCATCAGCGCAGGTTCTGAGCGGCTGGCGAAATAGCCCCGCGCGCGCAGGGTGCGCACCAGCGCTGCGCCAAGCAGGAAGGCGACGCCGACCGCGGCAAGATGGCCGTGCGCGGCCGCCTCATCGTCTTCGTCGAGCCGGTTGGGATTGACCAGCGCAAAGGCGCGGGGCAGCTCTGCGGCGCATTTGTGGTGATCGACCACCACGACATCGACCCCGACATCATGCGCCATCTGCAGCGCCTCATAGGCCATTGCGCCGCAATCGACGGTAACGATGAGGGTGGAGCCCGCCTCGGCGAGGCTGGTAAGCGCTGCGCCCGAGGGGCCATAGCCTTCCATCAGCCGGTCGGGAATATAGGCGCCGGCATCAAGGCCGAGGTCGCGCAGCAGGCGGATCAGCAACGCGGCGCTGGTTGCGCCATCAACGTCATAGTCGCCATAGATGGTGACCTTTTCGCGCGCGATCACCGCCTGCGCTAACCGGTCGGCGGCGCTGTCCATGTCGCGGAAGATCGACGGGTCGGGCATGAAGCCGCGGATGGTCGGTGCGCGATAGCGGTCGAGATCGTCGCGCGGCACGCCCCGGCTGAGCAGCAGCAAAGCGACCAGATCGTCGGGCTCGAGATCGGCCTGGCGCCGATCGCCTTCTGCGCCGCGCCAGTGCCATGGCTGGCCGGTCAGCGACTGGGTGATGCCGAGAACGGGTTCGGGATGGAGTGTGGCCATCGGTGGCGGTTTCCTAAAAAGTCGGTCGTTCAGCCGGCGCTCTTGCGGCGAAAGCCGGAACCCGGGGCGGGTGCAGTGCCATCACGCATCCGGGCTCCGGCGGTGGCCGGAGAGCGACAGGGATGCCCCGGGGTCTAGCGCTGCTGCGACGATTTGGCGAGGTCTAACGAAAACGGGTGGACCCTGTCCTGTGGGGGTCTAAACCAGACATGATGACCGAGATCCCGACCCTGCTGATCGTGTGGCACAGCCGTACCGGCGCGGCAAAGGCGATGGCGCAGGCCGCCTTCGAGGCGGCAGCGGGCGAGTGTACGGCGCGGATGCTCGCCGCCGACGATGTACAACCCGAAGACATGCTCTGGGCCACAGGCTATCTGTTCGTGTGTCCTGAAAATCTCGCCAGCATGACCGGGGCGATGAAGGAGTTCTTCGATCGCCATTATTATCCTGTGCTGGGGCGGATCGAGGGGCGGCCCTATGCGGCGATGGTTGCCGCAGGATCGGACGGGCAGGGCGCGGTGCGGCAGATCGAGCGCATAGCCACCGGCTGGAGGTTGCGGCGGATTGCCGACAGCCTGATCGTGTGCACCGATGCGCAAACTCCCGAGGCGATCGCGGCGCCCAAGCGGCTGGGCGCGACCGATCTGGCCCGGTGCGGCGAGCTGGGCGCAATGCTCGGCGCGGGTGTTGCCATGGGGATATTCTGATCCCAAGCCGCTGAAATTCCTTTCCGAAACGGGGAGGGGCCCGCGAAGCGGCGGAGGGGAAGCGGGGTTGTGCGCCCCTGTGATCTGTGTACGATCCCGCCTCCCCTCGGTCGGTCCTGCGGACTGCCACCTCCCCGGTCCGGGTGAGGATCATCGGGTGTGTTTTCTTAGGAGTGTCGCATGCTTTACCGTTCGACCTTGCTGGCCTTTGCCGCACTGATCGCTGTCCCCGCCACTGCGCAGCAGGCGCCGGTCGAGACCCGGCAGGTGGGCACCGCGCGGCTGGAGAACGTGCCGGAAATCCCGCAGGAAATCCGCGAGGCGGTGCAGCGCTATCAGAACTATCGCGAGGCGCGCTTCCAGGACTGGCTGCCTGATGGATCGATGCTGATCACCACCCGGTTCGGATCGACCTTTCAGGTGCATCACGTTACCGCTCCCGGCGCGGCGCGGCGTCAGTTGACCTATTTCAACGAACCCGTCGGCGGGGCCAAGGCGGTGCCCGGCCAGCGCCGTTTCCTGCTCACCCGCGACACCGGCGGCGACGAGTGGTTCCAGCTGTTCGTGCGCGATCTCGATGGCGTGGCGCAGTCGCTGACCGAGCCGGTAACGCGCAATCAGTCGCCGGTGTTCGCCAAGGATGGCAGCCTTTTGGTCTGGTCGCGCGCCACCAAGGGATCGGCCGATTATGCGATCATGGCCGCCGATCCTGCCGATCCCAAGAGCCGCCGACTGGTGTGGCAGGGGACAGGTGCGGTCGGGCCGCAGGATATCAGCGCGGACAAGGCGACCGTGCTGCTGGGCAAGGGTATCTCCAACCGCGAAAACCAGCTGATGCTGCTCGATATGGCGAGCGGCAAGGTCACCCCGCTCGAATTCTCGGTCAAGGCCAAGGCGCGGTTCGAGGAGGCGCGTTTTGTCGATGGCGGCAAGGCGATCCTTGCTATCACCAACGCGGGCGGCGACTTCCGTCGGCTGGTCAGGATCGACATCGCGTCGGGACAGATGACCCAGCTTTCGGACAAGGTGAACTGGGACGTTGAGGCCTACGACCTTTCGCCCGATGGCAGGACCCTGGCCTACACGATCAACGAGGACGGCTTCTCGCGCGTGCTGATCTCGTCGCTGACCACCCCGCAGGCGATCTCTTCGCCCGAGCTGCCGCGCGGCGTCATCAGCGCGCTCGAATTCTCCCCCGATGGCGGCAAGCTTGCGATCGGGCTGACCAATGCCACCACCGCAGGCGATGTGTGGGATATCGATCTGGGGACCGGCGCGGTCACCCGCTGGACGCAGTCCGAAGCGGGCGAACTCGATCCGGCAAGACTGGTCGAGCCCGAGCTTATCCGGTTCAAGAGCTTCGACGGGCTTTCGGTCCCCGCCTTCGTCTATCGCCCAAAGAACGCAGCAGCCGATGCAAAGCTTCCGGTGATCATCGACATCCATGGCGGACCCGAGGCGCAGACTCGCCCCTCATGGAACCCTGGCGCGCAGTATTTCGCTGATGTTCTGGGCGCGGTGGTGATCCTGCCCAATGTGCGTGGGTCGGACGGCTATGGCACCAAGTACCTCAATCTCGACAACGGACCCTTGCGCGAAGACAGCGTCAAGGACATCGGATCGCTGATCGACTGGGCAGGCAAGCAGCCGGGAATGGATGCCCGGCGCATCGCGGTCTATGGCCAGTCCTATGGCGGATACATGTCGCTTGCAGCCATGACCTTCTATTCGGACCGGCTGGTTGGCGGGGTCGAGCGCTATGGCATCAGCGATTTCATCAGCTTCATGGCGAACACCGAGGCCTATCGCCGCGACAACCGCCGCGCCGAATATGGCGACGAGCGTGACCCCAAGATGCGCGCCGTGTTCGAGCGGATCGCGCCGCTCAAGAACGTGGCCAAGATCACCAAGCCGATGCTGGTGATGCAGGGGGCGAACGACCCGCGCGTGCCGCAGTCCGAATCCGATCAGGTGGTAGCAGCCCTGCGCGGCAACGGGGTGCAGACCTGGTACGTGCTCTATGCCGATGAGGGGCATGGCTTCCTCAAGAAAGCCAACAACGATCTGCGCCGCGAGGTCGAGACGGTGTTCCTCAAGCAACTGTTCGCGCAATGAAGACGTTCTTCGACGCGCGGCAGCACGACCATGCGCCCGCGATGGAACTGCACAATGGCGCCTATGTGCCCTATGCCGAGCATCGCGGGCGAATGGAGAATGTGCTGGCGACGCTGTCCCAAGTGGAGGCTCCGTGCGACCATGGCATGGAGCCTATCCGGCGGGTGCATAAGGACAATTATCTCGCCTTCCTGCAAAGCGCGCACGAACGCTGGGTGGCCGCGGGGCGCAACGGCGATGCGCATGGCTATGCCTGGCCGGTGGTGGGACGGCGCCCGCTCAACCTGAACCGGATCGATGCGGATCTTGGCCAGTTCAGCTTCGACGCCTCGAGCCCGATTTCGGCAGGCACCTGGACCAGCGCCTATTGGGGCGCGCAATCCGCGCTGGCGGCCACCGAGGCGGTGCTGGGCGGTGAGCGCGCGGCCTTCGCGTTGTGCCGTCCTCCAGGGCACCATTGCGGCGCGGATTATCTCGGCGGATACTGCTTCCTCAACAATGTCGCGATCTCGGCCGAGGCGGCAATCGCGGCGGGCAAGCGGCGGATCGCGATCCTCGATGTCGATTACCACCACGGCAACGGCACGCAGGACATCTTCTATGACCGAGGGGACGTGCTATTCGTCTCGGTTCATGCCGATCCGGCGACCGACTATCCGTTCTTCTGGGGCCATGCCGACGAACGCGGCGAGGGCGCGGGCGAGGGCGCGACGCTCAACCTGCCGCTGCCGCGCGGGAGCGGGCTGGAGGCGTATCGTGCCGCGCTCGATACGGGGCTGGCTGCGATCCATGACTTCGGTGCGGACATGCTGTGCGTATCGTTCGGCGCAGATACCTTTGCTGGCGATCCGATCTCGCAGTTCGCGCTGCAGACGGCGGATTATACGCCGATCGCCCGATCGATCGCTGACCTCGACCTTCCCACGGTGATCGTGATGGAAGGCGGCTATGCCGTCGATGCGCTGGGCGAGAACGTCGCGGCGTTCCTGGCGGGGTTCGACTGAATGGGTGAGGCCCTGGGCCGGCTTAACCCTTCATCTGATCGACCAGTCGCCCTCCCTTGAACAAGGCGACGCAGCGTCCTTGGACCGGCAGGCGGTCGAACGGGGTGTTGCCCGCGCTCGCCGCCATCTTGGCAGAATCGACCTGCCAGGGGCGGTCGGCATCGACCACCACCACGTCGGCCTCGTAGCCGGTGCGCAGCGCGCCGGCCTGAACCCCGAGGATGCGCGCGGGATTGGCCGCGATCAGATCGAACAGCCGCTCGGTGCTGATCACGCCATCACGCACCAGCCCCAGCGACAACGGCAGCAGCGTTTCCGCGCCGGCCATGCCTGGCTGCGAATCGGCGAAGGGGAGGCGCTTGTCCTCCGGCCCGCGCGGATCATGGCCCGAGGCGATGACATCCAGCGTGCCATCGCCGACGGCGGCGATCGCGGCCTGGCGATCATCCTCGCAGCGCAGCGGCGGCGACAGCCGCGCAAAGGTACGGAAGCCGCCCAGTGCGACATCGGAGAGGAAAAGATGCGCAGGCGTGATCCCGGCGGTTACCGGCAGCCCTTCGGCCTTGGCGGCACGGATCAGCGCAAGGCCTGCGCGCGTAGTCACCTGGCGGAAATGCACCCGCGCCCCGGTCATCCGCACCAGCGACAGATCGCGCGCGATCGCAATACTCTCGGCCTCTGACGGCGCCTGGGGCAGACCCAGCCGGGTCGCCATTTCGCCTGCGGTGGCGACGGCGTTGCCCGACAGGCCATGGTCTTGGCTGTGGACGATCAGCGGCAGGTCGAGCATCGCACAATATTGCATCAGCCGATGCATAACGCCGGTATCGACGATCCAGCGTCTCCCGGTGGCAACCGCGCGTGCGCCTGCCTCCTTCATCAGCCCGATCTCGGCCATCTCGCTTCCCGCAAGGTCGCGGGTTGCCGCTGCGAGCGGGTGCACCCAGAAATCGGGCTTGCCCGAATAGGCGGCAAAGCGCACCCGCGCCGGGTGGTCGAGCGGCGGGCTCTGGTCGGGCATCAGCGCAGCGCGGCTGATCCCGCCAAAATGGAACGCGGGCGGATCGATCGCGAACACGCCCAGATCCACGAGGCCCGGTGCGATCAGCGCGCCCCTGGCATCATGCACGGCATCGTCGGACCCGGGCGTCACGTCGCCGATCTCGGCAATCCTGTCGCCGATGATGCGCAGCGCGCCTGGCACAGGCTCAGCCCGGCCCGGCAACACCAGACAGCCGTTGGTGATTGTCAGCGGGCGGGTGGGAAGCTTGCTCATGCCCAGCCCTCCACGCCGCGGCGCCTGCGGGTGAGCACGTCAAGGCACGCCATCCGCATAGCCACCCCCATTTCGACCTGATCGGTAATCGCGGATCGCTCGACATTGTCGGCGATATGGCTGTCGATCTCCACCCCGCGATTCATCGGGCCCGGGTGCATCACCAGCGCATCGGGCCTGGCCAGCGCCAGCCGCACGTCGGTCAGCCCGTACAGATGGCGGAACTCGCGCGGGGAGGGGATGAACTGCCCCTGCATGCGTTCGTTCTGCAGCCGCAGCATCATCACTACGTCGGCGCCATCGAGCGCCTCGGCAAAATCGCGGCAGGGGGTGCCGCCCATCGATTCGACCGCAGGCGGCATCAGCGCGGGCGGCCCTGCGACGCGGACCTCGGCGCCCAAAGTGGAGAGGCAGATCATGTTCGACCGCGCCACCCGGCTGTGCAGGATATCGCCGCAGATCGCGACGCGCAGGCCCGCGATCTGCCCCTTGCGGCGGCGGATGGTCAGCGCATCGAGCAGCGCTTGGGTCGGGTGTTCGTGCGTGCCGTCGCCGGCATTGAGCACAGGACAACCGACCTTGTCCGCGATCAGCTGCACCGCGCCCGAGCTGCCGTGGCGGATGACGATGGCATCGGCGCGCATCGCATTGAGCGTCACGGCAGTGTCGATCAGCGTCTCCCCCTTCTTCACGCTCGACTGCGCCGCGTGCATGTTGACGACATCGGCGCCCAGCCGCTTGCCGGCGATCTCGAACGACAGCAATGTGCGGGTGGAGTTCTCGAAGAATGCGTTGATCAGCGTCAGCCCCGCCAGCCGATCGTCGTGCTTGCTGGCCTGGCGGTTCATGTCGACCCATTGTTCGGCTTCATCGAGCAGGAACTCGATTTCCCATGGCTGCAGCCCGGCAATGCCGAGCAGATGCCGGTGTGGAAAGGCCATGCTGCCGGGCGGATAATCGCTGGCCGGGCGGCGGGCGGAGCTGTTTTCTGGCGATGTCATCAAAGCCAAGCGTCTAGGAGCGAATCGCGATTGGCTCAAGCGTCGTTTTCATGGCAGCCACCCCCCGTTTGCAGGGTGGACAGGTGCGGCTGCAGCCGCAATGATAAGCACTGACAAGAATGTAAGCGGGAGGGATTCTGGATGGAGCTGGTAACCGAAGGCTTGCGCTTTCCCGAAGGCCCGGTGGCGATGCCCGACGGCAGCGTGGTGCTTGTCGAGATCGAGCGCGGCTGTGTCACCCGCGTGCTCCCCGATGGCTCGCAACAGGTGATCGCCGAGCTTGGCGGAGGACCGAACGGCGCGGCGATCGGCCCCGATGGCAGGCTGTATGTCTGCAACAATGGCGGCTTCGATTATATCGAGCGCGCAGGTCTGCTGGTGCCGCACGGCCAGGCATCCGATTATTCCGGGGGCCGGATCGAGCGGGTCGATCTTGAAACCGGAGCAGTGGAGACGCTGTACCGTGATGGCGATTTCGGCTGCACGCTTCGCGGCCCCAACGATATCGTGTTCGACGATGCAGGCGGCTTCTGGTTTACCGATCACGGCAAGACCCGCGAGCGCGAGCGCGACGTCACCGGCGTTTTCTATGCCAAGGCCGATGGCTCGCTGCTCAAGGAAGTGATCTTCCCGATGGAGAACCCCAACGGCATCGGCCTCTCGCCCGATGGCAAACGGCTCTATGTCGCGGAAACCTACACCTGCAAGCTGTGGGCGTATGACGTTGCCGGTCCGGGCGAGATCGCTTTCAGCCAGGGGCTGCTCGGGCCAAGCGGGACGTTCCTGTACAGCCCGCCGGGTTATACCTTTTTCGATTCGCTGGCGGTCGATGGTGCGGGTAATGTCTGCGTCGCGACGATCGGGCAGAGCGGCATCTCGGTGGTTTCGCCCGACGGCCAACTTATCGAGTTCGTCGCGACCGATGATCCGTTCACCACCAACATCTGCTTTGGCGGGCCCGACCTTAAGACCGCGTGGATCACGCTGTCGGGCACCGGGCGGCTGGTGAAGATGGACTGGCCGCGCGGCGGGGCGAAGCTGAATTATCTGAATATCGGATGATCCTTTCCCCTCCACCAGGGCGATAGAGAATTGAACTGCTGCAACAAGGAAGCCAAACCGTGACCGACCAACGCTGGGCCATCGACATCGACCGCGATCAAATCGCCAATGCGCAGATCGTCGCCGCGCCTGAGCCCGATCTGCCCGAAGGCGCGATCGAGGTGACGATCGACCTCTACGCCATGACCGCCAACAACGTTACCTACGCGGTGTTCGGCAAGCCGCTCGGCCTGTTCGGCAATGATCAGGGCTATTGGGACTTCTTCGCAGAGCGGGACACCCCTGGACGTCTGCCGGTCTGGGGGTTTGCCACGGTCAGCCGCAGCCATCACGAGGGCGTGCCTGTAGGCACCCGGCTTTACGGCTATTTCCCGATGGCGAGCCATGCCGTGCTGATGCCGGGCAGGGTTGGTCCGCACGGTTTCACCGACATGACCCCGCGCCGCACCACGCTGCCGGTGATCTACAACCAGTATCAGCGGATCGATGCTCTGGGCGATTATCGCGCGCAGGATCATGATTACTGGCCTGTGTTCCGCCCGCTGTTCCTGACCGGATGGTTGATTGCCGATCTGCTGGAGGACGAGAGTGACTATGGCGCGCAGCAGGTGCTGGTCGCCAGCGCATCGAGCAAGACCGCGATCGGGCTCGCTTATGCCCTCGGCCAGCGCTCGGCGCGGCCCCGGATCGTGGGACTGACCAGCGCGGGCAATGCCGCCTATGTCGGATCGCTGGGGCTCTATGACGAGGTGGTCACCTATGACGCCATCGGAGCGATGGATGCGGGCAAGACCAGCGCGATGGTCGACATGGCCGGCAATGCGCAGGTCGCCGCCAGCGTGCACAACCATTTCGGCGATGCGCTCAAGGCCTCGATCGTCGTCGGCAAGTCGCACTGGGATTCGGCCGACGATGGCACGGCGATGGCAGGGCCCGCGCGGCAGATGTTCTTTGCGCCCGGGCGCAGCGAAAAGCGGATCGGCGAATGGGGGCCGGACCAGTTCCGGCAGAAGCTCGAGGCCGCGTGGCTGGGCTTTGCCGATCTGGCGCCGCGGCTGCTGGGGATCGAGAAGCGCGCTGGCGCCGATGCGGCGCTGGCCGCCTATCGCGAGACGGTCGAAGGCAAAGCCGATGCCAAGACGGGGCTGGTCATCACCCCATGACGTTTTCTGCCGTGATTTTCGATTTCGGCGGGGTGATCACCTCGTCGCCCTTCGAGGCGTTCAACCGGCTGGAGGCCGAGCGCGGGCTGCCACGCGACTGCATCCGCCGGATCAACGCCACCAATCCCGACGACAACGCCTGGGCGCGGTTCGAGCGCGCGGAGATCGATGCGTCCGCCTTCGATGACGCCTTTGCTGCCGAAGCCGCGGCGCTGGGGCTGGAGATCAGCGGCGCCGATGTCATCTCGTGTCTCGCGGGCGATATCCGCCAGCGCATGGTCGCCGCGCTCGATGCGCTCAAGGCGGGTGGCTACACGCTCGGTTGCATCACCAACAACGTGCGCGCAGGCAAAGGGTCGGCGATGGTGTTCGATGATTCGCGCGCCGCTCAGATCGCCGCGATCATGGCGCGCTTCGACCATGTCATCGAAAGCAGCAAGGCGGGCGTGCGCAAGCCCGATCCGCGTATCTATGCGATGATGTGCTACGCACTGGAGGTTGCGCCCAAGGCCTGCATCTATCTGGATGACCTTGGAGTGAACTGCAAACCCGCAGCCGCAATGGGCATGGCCGCGATCAAGGTGACAGGCGAGACGCAGGCACTGGCCGATCTGCGCGCGCTGCTCGGTTTGCCCGGCGATTGGCCACGCGCATGATGCGGCCTCTGGTCGCGCTGCTGGCGTTGTGCGCGGCTCCGGCACTCGCCGATCCGGGGACGGTTGTCGCCGTGGGCGGCGCGCTCGAGGATGACAACGCGGCGGTGTTTCGTGCGCTGGTCGATGCGATGCCCGCCGACGCGCCCGGGATTGTCGTCATCCCTGCAGCGTCGGGGTCGGCGGGAGGATCGGCGTCGCGCTTTGCCGATGCGCTCGCCCGGCATGGCGTCGCGCGCGACAGGGTCGATCTGGCGCAGGTCGCAATGGTCGACGATCCCGAAACCCCGGATGCCGACGAATCCCTTTGGCGCGATGGCGGCAGCAATCCCGCCGAGATCGCCAGGATAGAGCGTGCCGGGCTCATCTGGTTTGCAGGCGGCGATCAGGCGCGGATCATGGCGACACTGGTAAGGCCCGATGGCAGCGACACGCCAATGCTCGCCGTCATTCGCCAGCGACTGGCCGCTGGCGCAGTCATCGGCGGCACCAGCGCAGGCGCAGCGGTGCTGGGCGAGCACATGATCGGTTGCGGCAGCCCCGATGTCGCGCTTGTCGCGCCGGTCTCGCGCAATCTGGCCGACTGTGCCACCACCGAAGAAGGCGCTACCGGTGCGCCTCTGGTGCTGGCCCAGGGCTTGGGCTTCCTCCCAGGCATCGTGTTCGACCAGCATTTCAGCCAGCGCGGCCGCCTGACGCGGCTAGTGCGCGCAGTCGCATGTATCGACGCGGAGGCGGTGACCGGAATCGGCGTGGACGAGGACACCGGCTTTGTCTTCGGGCTGGGCCGCGAAACCGGCCATGCGGTGGGCAAGGGCACGATCACGCTGGTCGACCCGTCCGACGGGCGCAAGACCTGTGATGGTGCGGTAATGGACAATGTCCGCCTCGCCCGCATTCCCGCCCGCACCGGAAACTGAACGGCCATGGACAATTTCACCCACGGCCTCGCCGGATGGGCGCTGGGGCAGGCCGGGCTCAAGCGGATGACCGGGCTTGCGGTGCCGACGCTGATCATCGGCGCGAACCTGCCGGATATCGATGCGGTGCTGAGCGTGCTGGGTACCCAGTCACTGGCGCTGCGGCGTGGCCTCACCCATGGGCCGATCGCCCTGCTGATCCTGCCGCTGCTGCTTACCGCCGCGATGGTCGGCTTCGAGCGCTGGCAGGTGCGGCGGCGCAAGCGGCCAAGGTCGCGATTGCCGGTGCGACCGGTGCCGCTGCTGATCCTCGCCTATATCGGAACGCTGTCGCACCCCGCGCTCGACTACATGAACAATTATGGCATCCGCCTGCTCGAGCCGTTCTCGCCTCGCTGGTTCCACGGCGATACGCTGTTTATCATCGATGCTGTGCTGTGGACCATCCTGCCGTTGGGCATCTGGGCCTCGCGGCGCAGGGAGACGGCGGGACGGAACGGCTGGGAGCGTCCGGCGCAGGCGGTGCTGGCGCTGGCGCTGGTCTATATCGCAGGCAATTTCACGCTCTCGGCCAAGGCGGAGGCGGACACCGCGCAGGCCATCCGCAGGCAGCGCGGGATCACGCCCGATCTGGTTATCGCCAATGCGGTTCCGGTGCGCTTCTGGCATCGCGACATGCTGTGGCGCGGCGATGATCTGATCGGCAGGGGCGCGTACAGCACATTGGGCGCGCCCGCGCTCAGCCTGCAGGCCGGGCAGGCTGCGACCAACATGGCAAGCCCCTGGGTCGCGCGCGCGGCGGCGCAAAACTCTGATGCGCGGGCCTTTTTGTTCTGGGCGCGGATCCCATATGCCAGGCTGACCAATATCCCGGGGGGCAAAAGAGTGACCTTGCGCGACGCACGTTTTGACAGTTCGCCGATTGCCGACCGGTTCACCGTGGTCGTCGATGTGAAGGGCAGGCCATGACCCGCCCCGCGATTGTCTGGCTGCGCCGCGACCTCAGGCTCGCCGATCAGGCAGCGTTCGTGGCGGCGGCAAGTGCGGGGCCGGTGATCCCCGTTTATGTCCTCGACGACGACACACCCAGGCACCGCAAGATGGGCGGGGCATCGCGCTGGTGGCTGCACCACAGCCTCGCCGCGCTTGATGCGGATCTGCGCAAGCTGGGCTCGCGGCTGGTGCTGCGCCGGGGCGCTGCTGCCGATGTGCTGGCCGAGCTGGCGCGCGAGACCGGTGCGGCATCGGTGTACTGCCTGCGGCACTACGAACCCTGGTGGCGCAATGCCGAAAAGGCGCTGAAAGAGACGCTGCCCGAGGGTTGCGCGCTCGAGCGGCATCACGGCAACTATCTGATGCCGCCCGGATCGGTGACCACCGGCAGCGGCCAGCCCTACAAGATCTACACGCCGTTCTGGCGCGCGCTGGCGCAGCACATGCCCCCGCCTGAGCCGCTGCCTGCTCCGAAGTCGCTCGACGCCCCCACCGCCTGGCCGAGAAGCGATGATCTTGCCGACTGGAAGCTGCTGCCGACCAAGCCCGATTGGGCAACGCGCTTTGCCGAGGAATGGACACCCGGCGAGTCGGGGGCGGCCAAACGCGTGGATGCCTTTGTCGACAAGGCCAGGCATTACGAAGACCGCCGCAACCTGCCCTCGATCGAGGGAACCTCGCGCCTGTCGCCACACCTGCATTTCGGCGAGATTTCGCCTGCGACCGTCTGGCACGCGACGATGGAAGCGGGCGGATCGGTCGAGACATTCCTCAAGGAACTGGTCTGGCGCGACTATGGGCAGAACGTGATTGCGCAATACCCCGATTACGGCAGGGCCAACGCGCGCGAACCGTTCGATGCGTTCCCCTGGCGCGATGCCGATGACCCCGAGGTTCGCCGCGAGGTCGAGGCCTGGCAGCAGGGCCGCACCGGCTATCCGCTGGTCGATGCCGGAATGCGCCAGCTCTGGGCGACAGGCTGGATGCACAACCGCGTGCGGATGGTCGCGGCCTCGTTCCTGATCAAGCATCTGCTGGTCGACTGGCGCGTGGGCGAGACGTGGTTCTGGGATACGCTGGTCGATGCCGATTACGGTTCGAACGCGACCAACTGGCAGTGGACCGCTGGCACCGGCGTTGATTCGAACATGTTCGTCCGCATCATGGCGCCGCTGACCCAGTCGGAAAAGTTCGATGCCGCAGGCTATATCCGCCAGTGGGTACCCGAACTTGCCGATCTTTCCGACAGCGCCATCCATGATCCGGAAGCGGCGGGCAAGTTCATCAAGGGCTATCCCAGGAAGATCATCGCGCATAAACAGGCGCGCGAGCGCGCGCTGGCGGCGCATGCGTCGATGAAATCATAACAGGCAGGCAAGAGGAGACAGGGTGATGCGGGTTTGGACGAGTTTTGCAGCGGCGTGTGCGCTGGCGGTGGGCGCAGGATCGATTGCGGTTGCCAAGGAATCTGCCCCGGCGGTCAAGGCGATCCAGCAGATGAGCCCCGCCGAGATGGAGCGGGTGCGCACTGCGGGCGCGCAGATCCTGTTCTGGTCCGACGCGCAGCGCTCGGCCAATTTCCGCGCCATGGAGGCGCAGTTCCCCGGCACCACCGCCAAGGCAGGTACCCCGCGCGCCCTGCACAAGGGCGCAGCCCTGCCTGTGAGCGATGCCGAGATCGAGGCCTTCATGACCGCGCAGAATGTCGCCGGGCTGATGGTGATCCAGGACGGCAAGGTGCGGCTGGAGCGCTATGGTCTGGGGCTGGGCGCGCAGGATCGCTGGACCAGTTTTTCGGTCGCCAAGTCGTTTACCTCGACGCTGGTCGGCGCTGCGGTCAAGGATGGCCTGATCACCTCGGTCGATGATCCGGTGACCAAGTATGTCCCCGAGCTCAAGGGCAGCGGCTATGACGGGGTGTCGGTCAAGCAGATCCTGACGATGACCTCGGGGGTCAAATGGAACGAGGATTACACCGATCCCAACAGCGATGTCGTCAAGATGCTCTCGGTTGCGGTGAAGCCCGGCGAGGATCCCAACAGCGCATACATGAAGACGCTGCCGCGCGAGGCCGAACCTGGAACCAAATGGGTTTACAAGACCGGCGAAACCAACCTCATCGGCGTGATCGTCCAGCGCGCCACCGGCAAGACGCTGACCGAATATGCCGAAGAGAAGATCGTCAAGCCTGCGGGCTTCGAGGGCGATCTGTTCTGGATGGTCGATTCCGCCGGGCAGAATGTCGGCGGATGCTGCCTCTCGATCCGGCTGGCGGACTATGCGCGCATGGGCCTGTTCGCGATGGAAGGCGGTGCAGGCCAGGTGCCCGAGGGCTGGTTTGCCGAAGCCGGCAAGGAACAGGCGCCGATCGGCCTGCCGGGCTTTGGCTATGGCTATCAATGGTGGACCTATCCCGGCGGCGCCTGGGGCGGACAGGGCATCTTCGGCCAGGCGATCCTGATCGTGCCGGAGAAGAAGCTGGTCATCGCGGTGGTCAGCAACTGGCCCAAGGCGAGCGGGGCAGATCTGCGTATCCCGCAGCTGCAGTTCTTTCAGCAGCTTGCCATGGCGGCGGATTGATCAGGACCGATGACCGACGACAGCCGCCTGCACAAGGAACTGACCGCCGCCGGGATCGCGTTCGATCAGGTCGAGCATGAAGCCGTCTTCACCGTGCTGGAAAGCAGCGTGGTGGAGCGGCTGGTGCCCGGTGCGCACACCAAGAACCTGTTCCTGAAGGACGCGGGCGGGCAGTTCTATCTGGTGACGGTGCTAGCCGAAAAGCAGGTCGATCTGGGCGCGCTCAGGCATATGGTGGGGGCAGGGCGATTCAGCTTCGGCAGCGCGGACGAGATGATCGAGCTTCTGGGGATCACCCCGGGCTCGGTGACGCCGCTTGCCGTATTGAACGACGCGCGCGGGCGGGTGCAGCAGGTGCTCGACGAGGTGCTTGCGGCGCAGCCCCGCGTCAATGTCCACCCCTTGCGCAACACCGCGACTTTGGGGCTATCGGGGCTGGATCTGGTGCGGCTGCTGGTGCGCTGGCGGCATGCGCCGCTGATCGTTCCTGTCCCCAACAAGGCCCCGGCGCCCGAGCAATCCCAAAATTGAGGGTGGGCGCTGGCCGATGCTTGCTGTAGTCCTCACTGAATGACCCTGGTAACCGCCCGTCCGCTGATCGACAGCTTTTCGCGCACGATCAGCTATGTCCGCCTTTCGGTGACCGATCGCTGCGACCTGCGCTGCTCTTACTGCATGCCCGAGCGGATGCAGTTCCTGCCCAAGGCCGAAGTGCTGAGCCTTGAGGAGTTGCACCGGCTGGGCCTCGCCTTCATCGCGCGCGGCGTGCGCAAGATCCGGCTGACCGGGGGCGAGCCTCTGGTGCGGCGCGACCTGATGACGCTGATCGGGAAGCTGGGTCGCGAGCTGGGCAATGGGCTCGACGAACTGACGCTCACCACCAACGGGACGCAGCTCAAGCAGCACGCGGGCGCTCTGGTCGATGCCGGGGTCCGCCGGATCAACATCTCGCTCGATACGCTCCAGCCCGATCTGTTCGCGAAACTGACCCGCCGCGATGCGCTGGCACAGGTGCGCGAAGGCATCGATGCGGCCGACCGTGCGGGGCTCAAGATCAAGCTCAACACCGTAGCGCTCAAGGGTCTGAACGAAGAGGAGCTGCCCGCGCTGATCGGCTGGGCGCACGGTCGCGGCTTCGATGTCACGCTGATCGAGGTCATGCCGCTGGGCGAGGTCGAGGAAGACCGGTTCGACCATTACCTGCCGCTCACCGCGGTGCGCGACCGGCTGGAACAGGACTGGACACTGCAGCAGAGCCCGCACGACAGCGGCGGCCCTGCGCGCTATGTCGATATCGCCGAAACCGGCGGCCGGCTGGGCTTCATCACCCCGCTGACCAACAATTTCTGCGCCAACTGCAACCGCGTGCGGGTGACCGCGACGGGGCAGATCTTCATGTGCCTCGGCCAGAACGACCAAGTCGATCTGCGCGCCGCGATGCGTGGTCCGGACAGCGAGGCGGCGCTCGATGCCGCGCTGGATCGCGCAATCGCAAGAAAGCCCGAACGGCATGATTTCCACATCGATGCCCCCGGCGCGGCACCCGCGCTGGCGCGGCATATGTCGATGACCGGCGGCTGAGCGCGGACCATGGCACAATTGCTGTTCTTTGGCCGTCTGGGTGATCTGGCCGGCGGGACCGAGCGGGTGCTGGGGTTGAGCGAGCCGCAGGCGATTGCCGATCTGATCGGCATTCTTGGGCAGAGCGACGACCTGCTGGGCAGCGCGCTCGCCGAACCGCGCATTCGCTATGCAATCAACGGCGCGATCGTCGATGCCGATGCGCTGGTCGAGGACGAAGACGAGCTGGCGTTCCTGCCGCCCGTCAGCGGGGGCTGACATGCGCTGCGACATCCGCATCCTGAGCGAGGGCTTCGATCCGGAGGCCGAAGTGGCGGCGTTGCGCGCGTCGCTGGACGCTTCGGGCGCGATGGTCAGCTTCACCGGTATGGTGCGGCCATCTGGTACCGATGGCGCGGTGAGCGCGCTTTGCCTGCAGCATTATCCCGGGATGACCGAGCGCGGCATTGCCGAGGCGGTCCAGGGGGCTGCAAACCGCTGGCCGCTCGAGGCGGTGCTGGTGATCCACCGGGTCGGCGAGATGGCACCGCGTGATCCGATCGTTCTGGTCGCCACCGCCAGCGCGCACCGCCGCGCGGCTTTCGAGGCTGCCGATTTCCTGATGGATTTCCTCAAGAGCCGCGCGCTGTTCTGGAAGAGCGAGACCGGGCCTGCAGGCCGCAACTGGATCGAGCCGCGCAACGACGACTATGCCGATGCCGCACGCTGGGACGCGGACTGACAGCAACGCTTGCCGGGTCAGCCGAACACCCGCCTGCCATGGGTCACCCGGTCGGCCATCGCCATGGTGGTCAGCTGCGCATTGACGCGAATGCAGCTGGGCATCACGCTCGCGTCCGTCACCAGCACGTTGGTGGTGCCGTGCACCCGCTGGTCGAGATCGACCACGCCCTTGGCAGGGTCCGCGTTGATCGCATTGCCGCCATGCGGGTGACTGGAAGACAGCACGACGTCATCGGGTTCCTCGATATGCTTCCAGTAGAATTCGTCGATCTCGGCATCGGTCATGCCTGCCCTCAGTGTCTCGCCGTGCAGCAGTGCGGGGTAGACCTCGGTCGCACCCCCCGCAAAGTGTATCTTGGTCAGCGTCGACAGCGCGCGGCGAAGCACGGCAAGATCGGTCGGCTTGAGCTCGAAACCAAGCTTGCCCTTTTTGATCTCTCCCAGCCGGTCGGCGGGGAACAGCGCGCCTGCCGAAGCCAGCCGGTTGTAGTTGAGCATCCGGCGGAAGTGCTCGTCGAACCAGCCCGGCACCAGCGAAGCCATGCTCATCGGCGGCTGGAAATGGCTCTCGATCAGGAAGTCGCCGCGATCGATGAAGGTCGCCATCTGGTCCTCGTCCCAGGCGTTGACCGGATCGGGCATCAGCGCAGGCACAGGGCAGGCGATGTTGAGCGATATGCCCTTGCCGGTGCCTTCGATGCCGCTCGCCGACAGGATGTTGCTCGATGCGATGGTGCCGGCGGCGACGACCACGCCTTTGGTGACGCTGATCGTCTTGCCGCGACCATCGGGAAGCATCACCTGCACCGATGTCGCCACGCGCCGTCCGTCTCCGGCACGGTCGCCCCAGCCGATCTGCGCGACCTCGGCATGCGCCAGGATGCGCGCCAGGCGTGGCGCGCTGAGTGTCGCGTGCCGCAGGAAGCTCTCGGGCATCGCGCGCTTGCGTCCATAGGGGCAGCCGGTGTTGCAATAGCCGCACGAGACGCAATGATTGGGTTCGGTCTTCTGCCCCCAGTTCTTGCGGAACCATCCCGAGATGGCGCGCTGGTCGAGCGGATCGGTGGATCCCGCGCGATAGGCGTTCCACCCATCAAGCAGCCGGGTGCCGTTGTTGCGCCCCAGCCTTCTGTCGATCTCGTGTACGCCCAGCCGCTGCTCGACCCGGCAATAGCTCTCCTCCAGCGCTTGCGGTTCCACACCCGCGCCGAGCGCGCGCCAGGTGGCCAGCACGTCATTGGCATCGGGATGGGTTTCGCCCTCGCGCTCGAGCCTGAGGCAGATGCCATTGTTGACCACGGTGGAGCCGCCGACCGTACGCCCCTGAAAGACTATGATGTCGCGGTTGCGCGTTGTCTGGATCGCGCCGTCCTTGAACAGGCTCGAAGACATGTGCGCCTCGTTGGGGGTCATCCGGCTGCTGGGCATGTAAGGACCGGCTTCGACCACAAGGACCTCATAGCCCTGATCGGCAAGGTTCGAGGCAGCGACCGCGCCGCCCGCGCCCGAGCCGATGACAATCACCTCGACGCTGTCGGGGATCGCATCTTCGCCAACGAACACCGTGCGAGGAAGGTCGTTGCCGACATGCTCCTCGATCAACGGATCATCGGGGGTCCCTGCACGGGCCCGGTGGCGGGGCAGGGTGAAGCCGATCGCATTGAACACCGGGTTGGCACGATTGGCGTCTTCGGAGGCGGCGTCGCTGGCATTTTCGTCGTCCTGGTCGAGCCAATGGCCGTAATAGCCCGCATAGACGATGCCGCGGATGCGGGCCATGTCCTGGAACAGATCGATCCGGCTGTTCTTCAGCCGCCGCTCGATCCGCCAGATGCGGAAAGGACGCGGGGCGAAATGCCAGATCGGACCACCCAGTACCACCCAGGTCGCGATCACCGACAGCGCGGTATCGCGCGGCGTGTCGCCTTCGATATTGGCAAAAAGGCGCTGCAGATTGTCGACCACCTGGCGGGGGCTGATAGCCATCTGTGCGGGTTCGACAAACAGCGTTTCGGCAAGCCTTCGCCAGATTGCCGCCTCGAACGGATTGAACGGTTTTCTGAGCATGCTGCGAATCCCCCCGGTGTCGGAGGATAAACTAGCAGGGCGAATGTCGATTGTAAGTTTTGGACGATTATGGCGCGTCAATTCATCGTGCAAACCGTGGCGGACAGGCTGCCGCCCTCGACCGTGATGCGGTTGAACGAGGGTCGCGAGGTCCGGACGCGCTCGGACAATGTGCCTGCGCCGATCAGTCTCACCGGCCCATAGGCCGTCGTAACACGCTGGTCGAACGGATCGTGGACATGGCCGGACAGAACGGCATGCGCACCTGCCGCAGCAATGGCCTCCAGCGCCGCGCGGCCGCCCGTGGTGCGCCCGCTGGTGCGGGTCGCAGCCTCGATCAGCGGGTGATGCGTCAGCACGATCCGGCAGGTGTCATCGGGGCCTGCTTGGAGCGATTGCACCGCATTGTGCAGCGCGCGGCTGCCGACCTTGCCCTTGGACCAGTTGAGACGCCATTGGGCGCGGGCAGTGGTGGGGAGCGAGACCAGATGGACGTGATCGATGCTTACGCCATCGTGCAACTGCTCCTGCAGCCGCATCACCCGGCCATAAGGCCGCCATATGCGCCGGACGGGGTTGAAATAGGGCAGGTCGTGGTTGCCGGGCTCGATCAGCACGGGCACGCCCAGTGCGGTCAGCCAGCTTTGCGCCGCCGCGAATTCTCTTGAGCGCGCACGCATGGTCAGATCGCCGGTGATCACCACCGCCTCGGGCGCATCTTCCTCGACACAGCGCGTGAACCAGTCGAGCGCGGCGCTGTCCTCGGCTCCAAAATGCAGATCGCTGGCGTGGAACAGCAGCGTCATCTGTCGGCAGGTCCTCGTGTATCGATGAAGTTGTGCGGCGCGCGGCCCAGCACCAAGGTATCACCCGGAGCGCAATCTGCAGGTTCGCCATCGATCAGCAGGCCGATGCTGTCGGCTTCGCTGACCAGCGTCGCGCGGCTCGCCTCGCCCAGATCGACACGGGGTCCATCGCGAAAGTCGCCATCAAGCCAGGCGCCGGCGTGCGCGATCACCTCGCCAATGCTCGATGCGGTAAACCCGCACAGCGCCAGCGTGGTTTCACGCGGCGCCGCGAAGATCGCAGGATAGGTGCCATCGTGGCCCTCGATGCCGACCTGCGGTCCGCTCAGGCTTTCGGATATCGCCGCCGGGATCGTGCTGAACACCAGATCGGCAACGTCGGCATGCCGGGCATTCTCGCGGACCTTGGCCCAGCTCGTGGTGGGGCCTGCGATCACGCCGACATAAGCGATGTTCTCGCCGATCTGGACCGTGTTGAGCCGCCGCGTGTGGCGGTCGCGACAGGCATATGCGATGATATCCTGGCACGAATGCTCGCCATGCAGCGCGCGCGCCAGCAGGTTCATCGTGCCTCCAGGCAGGATCAGAACATCTCCGTCCCAGCCTTGCGCCGCCTTGAGCCCGCTGTTGGTGGTGCCGTCGCCCGCATAGATCGCCAGGATCGACACCCCCTCGGCCTCAAGCCGTTCGGGCGTCGGCAGTGTATCGTCGGGGCAGCGGACGACGCAGTCCACCGGCTGTCCGCCATCGGCGAAGCGGGTTACGATATCGGCGATCACGTCAGCATCGTAGCTGCCGCTTGCCTCGTTCACGATGAGCCATGTGCCTGTCATGCGCGCTCAACGCACCAGGGCGCCGAAAGGTGCCACAAAAAAGGGCCGCGCTCCCCAAGGAAACGCGACCCCTTTTTATTCAAGGACTTCAGGCGATCAGAACTTGGCGCCCGCCGCCATGAAGAAGGTGCGGCCGATGCCGCTGACCGGAAAGGCCGAGCTTGCCAGGTAAGGCTCGCGGTCAGACACGTTGTTGATGCCGGCGGTGATCGTGAAGTTCTCCGCGACGTCATAGCTGGCCGAGATGTTGTGCAGCCAGTATTCCGGCGCGAAGCCTGCGGGTCCGAACTCGCGTTCGATACGCTCGATCTGGATCACCGATGCAGCAGCCTGCTTGCCGACATATTGCAGCGAATAGTTCATCGTGAACCGTCCGCGGTTGTAGGTCACCGATCCCACACCCGACCATTCGGGCGCACCCAGCTCGTTGAGACCGGGGTTGACCAGCGTGGTGTCCACCGGATCGAAGAACCGGTTGACCTTGTCGGTCCAGTTGCCCGCGATGTTCAGCGCAATGTTGCTGCCGCCGATCGAGAAGCGGTAATCGATCGAGGCATCGATGCCTGCGGTTTCGATCTTGCCGAAGTTGAGCTGGGTCTGGCGCAGGAAGTTGAACCCGAAGGTCGTCGGTCCCGAGCCAGGTCCGTTGCGGGTGAACAGGTCGCAGAACTGGTTGGGGAAGGTGGTGTTGTCATAGCAGGTGTTGACGATGTCCTGCGCGGTGACCGCTGCGATCGCATCCTCGATCTTGATCGAGTAGTAATCGACCGACACGGTCAGGCCGGGCAGGAAGCGCGGCTGCAGCACGCCGCCGACGGTGAAGGTCGTGGCGGTTTCCTCGGTCAGGTTGGGATTGCCGCCGCTGGTTCCGGAGAAACGCGCGGTCAGCGGGTCGTTGTAGTTGGCGAGGAAGGTCGTGGGGTTGGCGATGCCCAGCGCGGTGGCCGCCGCGATGCAGTTGGGCAGGCGGTTGGGCGTGGCCGACTGGTTGATCAGATCGCACGGATCGGCGGGACGGAAGGTCGCACCCTGAGCCGGATCGAACAATTCGGCGATATTCGGCGCGCGAATGGCGCGCGAATAGGTGCCGCGGAAACGGATATCGGGGATCGGTGCCCAAATGCCGTTGACGTTCCAGGTGAACGCGCCGCCGACGGTCGAATAATCCGAATAGCGCGCTGCGCCGCCCACGGTCAGTTCGTGGAAGAACGGCGTGTCCTTGAGGATCGGGATCGAGATTTCACCGAATGCCTCGATCACGTCGAACGAACCACCGGCGTTGAAGGTGCGGGCTGATGCGTCGAATAGCAGCGACTGATTGTCCGAGATATCGCCGATGAACGTACCGGCAGGGCCGGCGGGTGAGCCTTCCGGCAGCAGGCCGAGTTCAAGATCGCTGAACCGCGAACGCGACTTTTCCTTGCGGTATTCGCCGCCGACCGCGAACTGGATCGCACCGCCGGGCAGGTTGAAGAAGCCGCCGGTATCGCCGCTGACAATGCCGGTGAACACGATCTGCTCAAGCCGGAAGCGGTCGGTGGTCGGCGTGGTGATGAAGTTCACCGCTTCTGCGCTCACCGAATTCTGGCCTGCCAGAATGTTGGCGGGCCGGCACTGGCCATCGCCGGGGCGGAAGGTGAAGAAGCCGGGTGCGATCACCGGGAAGATTTCGCTGCCCGGATGCGGCACGCCGCTGATGTCCGAACGGCAGATCGGCTGGCCATTGGGCCCGCGCACCACGTCGATCGCGGCAAACAGACGGTCGTAACGCACCGAGTTGCCCTGGGTCACCTGGCTGTCGGTGCGGCCGTAGTTGCCGACCAGCTCATACTTCAGGTGATCGGTGATATCGCCGGTGAGGCCGCCGACAATGCGATAGGTTTCGCGCTTGGCCCGCTGGATGTTGGGACCAAGATCGAGGAAGTCACGGCTGACGCGCAGGCCGCCCGCCTGGTTCGCATCCGCTTGCAGCACCGCAGGGATGAACGGGTTGTCGGGGAAGATCAGCAGGCTGTCGTAGAAGGTGTTGTAGTTGTTGCGCGAAACCGAGGTGTTGCGCGCATATTTGGCGTCGATGAACACGTTGGCCGCAGGCGAAAACTCATAGTTCGCGCGCAGGTTGGCGAAAATGCGCTCGCTTTCCGGGATCAGCGATGAATCGTTGGTGCGTTCGACCGCACCATCGCCACCGAACTGGTTCGATCCAGTCGAGATCACACCGTCTTCGAAGATCTTCACGCCGCCGCCGGGGGTTGAGACATAGCAGCCGCCGCCGCCAAAGCCGGTGAGGCCGATATAGCTCTCGCGGCAGTCGTTGACGCCGTTGCGGTTGATGTCGGCGTTGAAGAAGCCGAAATCGTTGCGGAAGATCAGGCCCTGGCCCGAGCTGATCGCGAACTTGGGATCGCGGCCGATGACGAACAACGGTGCGGTCGCCGCGCGGTCGATCAGCGCCTGCTCAGCTGCGGTCGGCGTGCGACCGGGGAACTGCGTGGCGAACTGGGCTGCAGTGGGGATGGCGAAGCCGATCGGGAAGCGCCCAGCGGCCTGCGAGAAGCGCGATGCGAAGTTGGGCGTCGCAGCGGCACTGATATCGCCGCGCTGGAAGCGACGGTCGGGGTTGGCATACGTGGTGCTGTTGTTGCCGCGGCCGTTGTCGCGGGTGAAGTCGCGCTGGCCGAACAGCACTTCCAGTTCCTTGGTATAGCCGGCCGAGAAGGTGATGTTGCCGCGACCGTCGCCGAAATTGTGGCCGATCGTGCCGTCCAGCCGGTAGCTGCCGCCTGCGCCCTGCGATGCCATGTTGACAAAACCGTCGAGCGCGATGCCCTCGAAATCCTTTTTGAGCACATAGTTGACCACGCCGGTGACAGCGTCTGCGCCATAGATCGCCGATGCGCCGCCGGTGAGGACCTCGACGCGCTCGATCAGCGCTGCCGGGATGGTCGACACGTCAACGGTCTGCTGGCCGGCGACGCCCGAAACGTGGCGATAGCCGTCCACGACCACCAGCGTGCGGTTGGAGCCAAGCTGGCGAAGGTTGAGCGTTGCCTGGCCAATGCCGCCGCCGCCGCGCTCGATCGAATCCGCGACGGTGCCAGAGGAGATCAGTGCGGGAATTTGACGCAGCGTTGCCGTGGGGTCGGAGTTGCCCGCTGCAGCGAGCGCCTCTGCAGTCACGGTGCTGATCGGCAACGGTGCTGTGGCATTTGCGTCACGAGACAGGCGGCTGCCGGTGACCACGATGGTGCCTTCAGTGGCTTCTGCGGTCGCTTCGACCTGCTCCTGCGCATCCTGCGCGAATGCGGCAGGGCTGCCCAGCCCGCTGATCGCCAGTGCGGTCGCCATCGCAGGCAGTGAGACAAAATTCGAATGTAGATTTGCTTTTGACATGAATACCCCCAAGCCATTTTACAGGCGAGATCGCACACCGAACCATATCGGTGCGTGCATAAATCCGGGCGCTGAAAGCGCCTGGCCCTGTTCCCCTGCCAGGTCCCGGCGTCGTTCTGTGGCGCGCCGAAGTCCCTGTTTATGCTGCAAGGCTATTCGCCCTCGCCACCAAGTTGCAACATTGGCTTCATAGGAGGTTCATCTTTCTGCGAGGTTGTGACAATGGAGCAACAGCGCCCCGGTCGGTGCTTTCCCTGCTGACACTGGGGCAAGCCCCTGCTAATCGCGCGGACATGACCGAACTCAAGCACATCCGAAATTTCTCCATCATCGCGCATATCGACCATGGCAAATCGACCCTGGCCGACCGGCTGATCCAGCAGACCGGGGGGCTGTCCGAACGCGAAATGTCCGCACAGGTGCTGGACAACATGGACATCGAAAAAGAGCGCGGGATCACCATCAAGGCGCAGACCGTGCGGCTGAACTACACCGCCAAGGACGGGCAGCTGTACGAGCTGAATCTGATGGACACGCCGGGGCACGTCGACTTCGCCTATGAGGTGTCGCGCTCGCTCGCCGCGTGCGAAGGCGCGCTGCTCGTCGTCGACGCCGCGCAGGGGGTCGAGGCGCAGACGCTCGCCAACGTGTATCAGTCGATCGAACACGATCACGAGATCCTGCCGGTCATCAACAAGATCGATCTGCCGGCTGCAGAGCCTGAAAAGGTGAAGAAGGAGATCGAGGACATCATCGGTCTCGATGCTTCCGAAGCCGTGCTGGCAAGCGCGAAATCGGGCATCGGCATCAAGGAAATTCTCGAGCAGATCGTGCTCAAGATCCCGCCGCCCAAGGGCGACCGCGATGCGCCGCTCGAGGCGATGCTGGTCGACAGCTGGTACGACCCGTATCTGGGCGTCGTCATTCTGGTGCGCGTCGTCAACGGCGTGATCAAGAAGGGCCAGAACATCAAGTTCATGGCCGGCGGGACCGAGCATCTGGTCGACCGTGTCGGCTGCATGCGCCCCAAAATCGAGACGCTGCCCGAGCTGGCAGCCGGCGAGATCGGCTTCATCACCGCGCAGATCAAGGACATCAGCCAGACTCGCGTCGGCGACACGATTACCACGGTGAAGAACCCCGCAGCTGCCCCGCTGCCGGGGTTCAAGGAAGTGCAGCCGGTGGTGTTCTGCGGGTTGTTCCCGGTCGATGCAAACGACTTCGACAAATTGCGCGACTCGATCTCCAAGCTGCGGCTCAACGACGCATCGTTCAGCTTCGAGATGGAATCGAGCGCGGCATTGGGCTTCGGCTTCCGCTGCGGTTTCCTCGGCCTGCTGCATCTGGAGATCATCCAGGAACGTCTGACCCGCGAGTACGACCTCGACCTCATCACCACAGCGCCGTCGGTGGTGTACAAAATCCAGCTGACCTATGGCGGCGGCGAGATAGAGCTGCACAATCCCGCGGACATGCCCGATCCGACCAAGATCGACGAAATCCAGGAGCCGTGGATCGAGGCGGTGATCTATTGCCCAGACGAGTATCTCGGCAGCATCCTCAAGCTCTGCCAGGACAGGCGCGGTATTCAGAAGAACCTGACCTATGTCGGCGGCCGCGCACAGGTGACGTACGAATTGCCGCTCAACGAGGTGGTGTTCGATTTCTACGACCGCTTGAAGTCGATCAGCCGCGGCTATGCGTCGTTCGATTACCACCAGATCGGCTATCGCGAAGGCGACCTCGTCAAGATGTCGATCATGGTCAACGCCGAACCCGTCGATGCGCTGAGCATGATCGTCCACCGCGGCACCGCCGAATCGCGCGGGCGCGGCATGTGCGAGCGGCTGAAGGACCTGATCCCGCGCCACCTGTTCAAGATCCCGATTCAGGCGGCGATCGGCGGCAAGGTGATCGCGCGCGAAACCATCGCCGCGATGCGCAAGGACGTCACCGCCAAATGCTATGGCGGCGACATCAGCCGCAAGAAGAAGCTGCTCGACAAGCAGAAGGAAGGCAAGAAGCGGATGCGCGAGTACGGTTCGGTCAGCATCCCGCAGGAAGCCTTTATCGCGGCGCTCAGGATGGGCGAAGAGTGATCAGGCCGGAAGGCTGGGCTCTGTCGGAATAGCCACCGGGTCCGCCTGCGGCTCCGTCAGAGGGGCGGCAACAACCGCCTCGCCGGTCTCTTCCGCCTTGGATATGCGCATCGGGATGGCCATCGCGATGCCATAGCCGACGATCAGCGTGCCCAGGATCGACCACATCGCCACCGCGCCCAGGCCGATCAACTGCGCCAGTAGCTGGCCGCCAAAGCCGCCGCCATCGGGATAGCCGATTCCGCCGAAGCTCGCGCTCGTGAACAGCGCCACCAGCAGCGCGCCGATCAGGCCGCCGACGCCGTGCAGAGCAAATGCGTGGTTGCTGTCGTCGATGGCCAGCGTCTCGGTGACGAAGCGCAGCGCGAAATAGCAGGCGGGCGCGGCGATCAGGCCGATCAGGATGGCAGCGCCCGGAGACACCAATCCGGCAGCGGGCGCAATCGCGGCGATGCCTGCGGTAAGTCCGCTGACCAGTCCCAAGGCGGAGACGCTGCCCGTGCGCAGCTTTTCGATCAGCAGCCAGACAAGGCCGCAGACGCTTGCTGCGACATGCGCGTTGATGATCGCGCTGCTGGCATCGTCGGTGGCGGCCAGCGTCCAGCCACCGGCCAATGCAAAGTTGCCGACGAACAGCAGGGCTGCGCCTGCCAGCACCAGTGTTGGATTGTGCGGAGCCATCTCGGCGCCCTGCCACCCGGCGCGCCGTCCGATGATGAGTGCCGCGACCAGTGCGGAAATGCCTGCGCAAAAGTGCAGTGCGATGCCGCCTGCGAAATCGAGCACGCCAAATCCGAACAGCCAGCCGCCGCCCCAGATCCAGTGCGCGACCGGCGCGTAGACGATCAGGCTCCACAGTCCGCCAAAGGCCAGCGCCCAGCCAAAGCGGGCGCGCCCGACCCAGGCACCCGCGACCAGCAGCGCAGCCAGCATGGCCCCGGCGATCTGGAACAGAACGAACGCGCTTTCAGGAACAGCGGTGCCAAAGCGGACATTGCCCAGAGCGATCAGCATCCAGGCATTTCCGCCCCCGATTACCCCGCCGCCTGCATCTCCGAACGCCAGCGTGTAGCCGACCACAACCCACAGCAGCGACACCAGCGCTGCGATCGCCGCGCCCTGCAGGAACACCGGCTGAACTGCCCGCGAGGTTCCCCGGCCAGCCTGCATCAACAGTACCCCGGGCAGGGCAAACAGCATCACCAGCACCGCAGATATCAGGACAAAGGCGGTATCGCCCGAATCCGCCGGATCGATCGCGGCCATATCGATGACGCCAGGCGCCGCCCATGCGGGGGTCGCCAGAAAAGCTGCTGAAACAACTGCGGCGCGTGCCAGCCTTGCGATCATGCCTTGAACTTTCCGATTCCCGTAACCGCCGTGCACACCGGCTCGATGTTTGGGCAGAATGTGCAGCAGTTTGGCAAACAATCGATTAACGCTGGCATGCGGCGGCGCGCATCGAGCGGCCGCTGCGGCGCGAACTACATCCAGCCTTCGAGCACCTGATCGGGCGGGCGATGGCCATCGAACCAGAAGCGGATATTGGCGATGACCTTCTCGCCGGCGACGCGGCGCCCTTCGAAGGTAGCGCTGCCGACATGCGGCAGCAGCACGACGTTCTTCAACGCGAGCAGCCGCGGATCGACCTGTGGCTCGTGGGTGTACACGTCCAGCCCGGCGCCTGCTATCCTGCCGGCTTCCAGGGCATCGATCAAAGCTGCCTCGTCGACGATCTCGCCGCGCGCGGTGTTGATCAGATAGGCGCTGGGCTTCATCAGGCCGATGCGCCTTGCGTCGATCAACCCGCGGGTTTCGGGGCTGCGCGGGCAGTGAAGCGTGATGATGTCAGACTGGGCGACCAGCGCATCGAGATCGGGCTCGAAGCTCGCGCCGAGCATCTGCTCGAGGCTCTCGGGCAGGCGGCGGCGGTTGTGATAGCGCACGTCCATGCCGAAACCGCGCGCGCGATGCGCCACGGCCTGGCCGATCCGGCCCATGCCGACGATGCCAAGCTGCTTGCCGCCGATTCGGTGACCGAGCATGCCGGATGGGCTCCAGCCGTCCCATTCGCCCGAACGCACGAGCTTCTCGCCCTCGGCGAGCCGGCGCGGTACCGACAGGATCAGCGCCATCGTCATGTCGGCGGTATCGTCGGTGAACACGCCCGGCGTGTTGGTGATGATGATGCCCTTGGCGCGCGCGGCCTTGAGATCGATATGATCGACCCCGGCACCAAAATTCGCCAGCAGTTTCAGGCGATCTCCGGCACCCGCGATCAGCTCGGCATCGAGCGCATCGGTGACCGTGGGTACCAGCGCATCGCAATCGGCCATTGCTGCAGCAAGTTCGTCGCGGCTGAAGGCGTGATCGTCCTCATTCAGGACAACATCGAACAGTTCGGCCATGCGCGCTTCGACCGAGGGAGCGAGCTTGCGTGTCACGACAACGCGCGGGCGCGCGCCGGGTGCATGCTGCGGGGCTGACGGCTGGGAAGAGGCGTTTGCAGGCATGTTTTTGCTATGCCGCAACCCCGGCAAAGGTCAAGCTGCAGCACTTGCTTGCGGGGCGTTTTTTCCGGTAAGCGGGGCAGGGGGCGAATTTCGGCCGGGCGTCTTGCCCGGGCCATGGGCTGGGGACAGGGATATGCGGACATCATGGTTCAAGGCGCTTGTGCTTGGCGGCATGATGGCGGCTGTCGTGATGCCGGGAGGCAGCCCCGTGCAGGCGCAGGCAGAAGTCGAAGTCCCGTATTGGGCGTCGATCCAGCGCGACGAGGCATTTGCCCGCGCCGGGCCGATGGCAAGCTATCAGATCGAATGGGTGTTCCGGCGCAAGAACCTGCCGGTCAAGGTGGTCAAGCGCTATGGCACATGGCGCCAGATCCAGGATCCCGATGGCTGGACGGGCTGGATGCACTCCAATATGCTCAGCCGCAAGCGCACCGCGATCGTGCAGGGCAGTGTGAGCGCGATCCGCGCCGCACCGCAGGACAGCGCCAAGCTGATGTGGCGCGCGCAGCCTGGCGTGGTTGGCGAGCTGGGTGATTGCGAGGCCGGATGGTGCGAGTTTGCTGTCGATCGCCGCGCAGGCTGGGTGCGGCAGGACGAAATCTGGGGGGCCGGCGCGCCCTGACGGAATCAGGCCCGCCCATCGCTTGGGCCAAGCGATGGGCGGACCGTCATTCTACCGGCGAAAGGACTTACCAGTAGAAATTGGGGATGACGCGGATGACCGTGCCATTGCGCTGGTTGACCAGCAGCATGTCGTTATAGTGCCGCACCCACGCCTGCCGCGCGCCCGGATTGGGCAAGCGATAGTTGCGATAGTTGTTCACGACATAGCGCTGGCCGAAATAGTTCGGTGCAATGCGAACGCCGGGGCGGAACTGCTGATAGCGGAAGTTCGCGCGGAAGTTCTGGCCACGGAACGCCTGACGGTTGGTGCCGCGATACTGGCGATAGTCGCGCAGATCCTCGCGATATTCGCGGCGGGCTTCCTGGACGTCGCGGCGCTGTTCGCGCACATCGCGGCGTTCTTCGCGAACATCACGCGCGTTGCCATAGCGGCGGGCGTCCTGCACATCGCGGCGTTCGCGCTGCAGTTCACGCTGCTCCTGGCGCACGTCGCGTTCGGAACGAACCACCTCGCCACGCGACTGCGCGAAAGCGGGAACGGTGGCGACAGGCAGTGTGGTCGCCAGCATCAGTGTCCCTATCAGGGTCTTGGAGAGCATCTTCATAGTCGTAACTCCTGTCATGGCCGGAGCATGGGGGAACCGCTCTGGACATGTTCAGGAATACGCTTGGTTATCTGAATGGGTTGCGAATGCTGCGCTCATTTTCATGAAATGTTGTCGCAAGGTGTAACGAGGGGAAATCGGACGCTCTTTTCGTCACCCCCGCGCACGCGGGGGGCCCGCTTGCGAGGGAATGACGAAGAGATTTCATTCCGCGACTTTCGCCTTTGGCAGCAGATCTGCGGGATCATTCGCCACGATCCCCAATACCGTCACCCAGGCTGCGACATTCTGCTGCATCGCTTTGGGGTCGATCTTGTCGAGCGTGTCGTCGGGGGTGTGGTGGAGGTCGAAATAGTCGGTGCCGTCCTGCTGCAGGTCGATCGCATTGACCCCCAGCGCGACGATCGGGCCGTGATCGGGCCCGCCACCGGCAACATCGCGGCCGCGCCCGACGCCCAAGGGGGCAAGCGCGTTGGCGATGCGGGTCTGCAGATCATCGGTGCCTTCCGGCAGCCGGAAATCGACCTGCCAGATTCGGTCGGCGCCGAAGTCTGATTCCATCGCCAGCGCATGGCCTGCTGCGCCGTGCTTTTCCGCATAAGCACGACCGCCGAAAATGCCGACCTCTTCGGCACCCCACCATACGACACGAATGGTGCGCTTCGGCGTGCCCGCGTCCATGATCATCTTGGCCGCAGCGGCGCTGATCGCGACGCCCGCGCCGTCATCGATCGCTCCGGTGCCCAGATCCCAGCTGTCGAGATGCCCGCCGATCAGGATCATGCCCGCCGCCGGATCGCTGCCCGGCACCTCGGCAATCACGTTGCCGGACTGGGTGGTGCCGATCTGGCGCGGGGTGAGGACCAGCTTCATCCGCACCGCCTCGCCCTTTTTGGAGGCGCGCGCGATCATGCGCTCGAGATTCTCCGCGTCTGGGATCGAGAGTGCCGCTGCCGGAATGGGAACGCCCTTCTCGCCAAAGCTGGTGCCACCGGTGTGCGGGTTGCGATGATAATCGGTGCCGACCGATCGGATGATGATCGCCGCTGCGCCTTTTTCCGAGGCCAGGCTGGGGCCAATCCGCCGCACCCCGCCGAACTGGCCATAGCTGGCGCCGTTCTGCGTCTTGGTCATCTTGTGGCTGACAAAGGCGATCTTGCCCTTCAGGCTGCCCGCAGGTGCAGCGCCCAGATCCGCCAGCGTGCGGAAATAGACGACCTCGGCCTCGAGCCCCTTTTCGCCGGTGCTGGCCGAATTGCCCAGCGCCGAGATGTGCATCTTGCCGCTATAGGGGCCGGTGACCTCGGCGGTTTCGATGCCGCGCACCCAGGTCTTCATGTCGAAAGGTTCGATACGCACATTGGCAAAGCCCATCGCCTTGAGCCGCGTCACGGCCCAGGCGCGCGCCGCCGCCTCGCGTTCGGTGCCTGCGAGCCGCGGGCCGATCTCGGTGGTGAGATCCTCGACGATGCCATAAGCGGTATTGTCCCCCAGCGCCTTTTGCTGGAGCGCGGCAGGGTCATGGGCCGGGCTTTGCTGGGCGATAAGGGGGAAGGGCAGGGTGAGCGCGGCCAGTGCCGCAAGGATGCGCATGTTCATGGGGCAACGGCTTAACCAGCCTTGTGCGCTTTGCCAATGCCATGCTGCCTCTCCGCCAACCTGCCCGCCCAATGCTGTCTTGCCCGTAAGCTGCGTGGCCGCTAAGGCGCGGGTCAAATCCTGCCATTTTCCACAAAGGGCGTTTCTCAGCATGGCCGCACAATATTCCTACGTCATGAAGGGTCTGACCAAGACCTTCCCCGGCGCCAACAAGCCGGTGCTCAATGGCATCCACCTGCAATTCTATTCGGACGCCAAGATCGGCATCGTCGGCCCCAACGGATCGGGCAAGTCGACGCTGATGAAGGTGATGGCCGGGCTCGACAAGGAGTACACCGGTGAAGCGTGGCCGGGCGAGGGCGTCACCGTCGGCTATCTGGCGCAGGAGCCCGAACTCGACCCCACCAAGACGGTCAAGCAGAACGTGATGGACGGGGTGCGCCCGGTCGCCGATCTGGTCGAGCGCTTTGACGAGATCAGCAACCTGATGGCCGACCCGCCGGAGGACGCGGATTTCGACGCCCTGATGGAAGAGATGGGCACGCTGCAGGAAAAGATCGACGCGGTCGATGGCTGGACGCTCGACAACCAGCTCGAGATCGCGATGGAGGCCCTGCGCTGCCCGCCCGGCGATGCCGATGTCGCGAACCTGTCGGGTGGTGAAAAGCGCCGCGTGGCCTTGTGCCGCCTGCTGCTCGAAAAGCCCGGCATCCTGCTGCTCGACGAACCCACCAACCACCTCGACGCCGAAAGCGTCTCGTGGCTGGAGCGGCATCTGGTCGATTATCCGGGCAACGTGATCCTCGTCACCCATGACCGCTATTTCCTCGACAATGTCGTGAACTGGATCCTCGAGCTCGATCGCGGAAAATACTTCGTCTACGAAGGCAACTACTCGACTTATCTCGACAAGAAGGCGCAGCGGCTCCAGCAGGAATCGCGCGAGGACGAGGGCCGCCAGAAGGCGATCCAGGACGAGCTCGCGTGGATCCGGCAGACCCCCAAGGCACGTCAGACCAAGTCCAAGGCGCGTATTCGTGCGTTTGACGAACTGGTCGAGGCGCAGGAAAACCGCAGCCCCGGCAAGGCGCAGATCGTCATCCAGACGCCCGCACGCCTCGGCGGCAAGGTGATCGAGGCGCATGGCCTGACCAAGGCCTATGGCGACAAATTGCTGTTCGAGGACCTGTCGTTCACGCTGCCCCCGGGCGGCATCGTCGGTGTGATCGGCGCCAACGGCGCGGGCAAATCGACCTTGTTCAAGCTGATCACCGGCAAGGAAGAGCCCGACAGCGGGACCATCGCGATCGGCGATACGGTCAAGCTCGGCTATGTCGACCAGAGCCGCGACGATCTCGACCCGAACCACAATGTCTGGGAAGAAATCTCCGACGGGCTCGATTTCTTCAAGCTGGGCAAGCACGATGTGCCTACCCGCGCTTATGTCGGTGCGTTCAACTTCAAGGGTCAGGACCAGCAGAAGAAGGTCGGCCAGCTCTCGGGCGGTGAACGCAACCGTGTCCATATGGCCAAGATGCTCAAGGAGGGCGGCAACGTGCTGCTGCTCGACGAACCGACCAACGATCTCGACGTCGAGACACTGCGCGCACTCGAGGAAGCGCTCGAAAGCTTTGCCGGCTGCGCGGTGGTCATCAGCCATGACCGCTTCTTCCTCGATCGACTGTGCACGCACATCCTGGCGTTCGAAGGCAACAGCCATGTCGAATGGTTTGAAGGCAACTTCGAAAGCTATGAAGAAGACAAGCGCCGCAGGCTGGGCGATGAAGCCGATCGCCCGACGCGGATGAGCTATAAGAAGCTGACGCGCTAAAGCCTCTCCCTTCCCGCTTGCGGGAGGGGCAGGTTCAGCTTGCTGAACCGGGGTGGGCCTGAACCGGCGTAAACATCAGGCCCACCCCGTCTTCGCCTGCGGCTCAGCCACCCCTCCCGCAAGCGGGAGGG
>NZ_LJHP01000023.1:0-76990 GCF_001295965.1 Blastomonas sp. AAP25 | reverse complement strand
CCGCCGTTAGAGCGGCTCGCCTGTGTTCAACGGCCAGTGCAACGTGGCGTCGCGGTGCTTGAGCAGCTTGGGGCTGACGCCATGGACCAGGCGGAATGTATCTGGGCACAGCCTGTCGCGCGTCTTGACCGCGAGCACGTTGATGCCGTGCGGCGGGCCTTCCAGATAGGTGGAATCGAGATCGACCAGCTCGACATGGTCGCTGTCGATCGGCTCGCAGCTCCAGATATCGCGCAGCGCGAAAACCTCATAGCCATGCTCGATCATCAGGCGGCACAGCGGCGTGTGCCGCAAACCCTGCGACCAATCGACATAGGCGCTGTGAATTTCGCAGATCAAGGCGGGGGCGGTTTCGGGCGGCTGGGCGAGAAACTGCGCTGCGCCGCGCAGCACCTCATGTTCGCCGCCCTCGATGTCGAGCACGATCAGGTCGATCACATCGATACCCGCCTCTGCGGCATAACTGTCGATCGTGCGCGAGACGAACGTCTGCCGCGCCGACCCGGTCGCCACCACCGGGCTTGCCAGGCTGTCATCCCCGTCCAGCGCGATTTCCACGCCATCGGATGACCACAGCGCCTGCGGGTTGACTACCAGATTGCCCATGCCATTGGCCGCAATGTTCATACGCAGCAGATCGAGGCTGGCATCGGACAGCTCGAAGCAGTGGCACAGGCCGCCCGGCGCCAGCACGCGCGCGGCGAACAGCGCATGGTCGCCGATATACGCCCCGCCGATCAGCACCTGGCTGCGCCCGGCAGCCAGCGACACGATGCTCCGCGTCGTCTGCGGCTCCCACACATGATCGGGAACCGCTGCGCGCGCCAGAGCGAGATCGCGCCCGATCTTCGAGGTGTTACGGAAGTTGATCACCAGATCGTCGCCCACCGTCCGGGTCAGCAGTTCGCCGGGCTGCAGCAGCGCGTTGGCGATCGGACCGGTCAGAAACTCGCGCAGGTTGATGGGGTGGTGCGGCTGGATCGCAGCCTCGATCGCGACCAGGCAATCCCACAGCCTTTCGCGCTGCTCGGGGTGCTGCGCTAGCAAAGCCGCGGCGGTGTCCAGCGAGGGGGCTGACCAGTCGGTCGCATCCGTATCCTCGCCCGCCATCCATCGCTCCCCTATGCGTGCCTGTCCGTGCCCGTCCTGGCCTTCTTGTGCTTGCCCAACGCGCCGGGGTGCGTCAAGCGCGGTCCCGCATCGGTACGGCGCGCGCGCTTGCCAAGCGTCCGGCGCCGATCCAAGATGCAGGCCATGCACCTGCTGCGCGCGATCGATCCTGAATTCTGGCGCGACAGGCGCGTTCTGCTGACCGGCTTTTCGGGGTTCAAGGGCAGCTGGCTTTGGCTGTGGCTCGAACATCTGGGCGCGGCTGTCACAGGTCTTGCGTTGCCACCCGACACCAGTCCCAGCCCAAACCCGAGCCTGGCCGGCGCGCTGGGCCTGTGCGATCGTCCCGGTGCGGTTCTGGGGGACATTCGCGACCGCGCACGGGTGCGCGCGCTGGTCGATCGCAGCGACCCGCAGATCGTCATCCACATGGCGGCGCAGGCGCTGGTGCGCCAGGGCTATGAACACCCGATCGATACGTTCGATGTCAACGTGACCGGGACGCTGGTGCTGCTCGACGCGCTGCGCCACGCGCGCTCGCTGCAGGCGGTGCTGGTCGTGACCAGCGACAAGGTCTATGAAAACGACAGCAGCGGACACCGCTTTGGCGAGGAAGACCGGCTGGGGGGCGCAGACCCCTATTCGGCGTCCAAGGCGGCATGCGAGCTTGGCGTTGCGAGCTTTGGGCGCAGTTTCTTCGCCGCACGGGACGCGGCCAGCCGCCCGGTCGGCATCGCGACCGCGCGCGCGGGCAATGTCATCGGTGGCGGCGACTGGTCGGCCGACCGCATCATCCCCGATCTGTGGCGCGCCCGCGTCAGTGGCACCCCGATTGCCTTGCGCTATCCCGACGCGACGCGGCCATGGCAACACGTGCTCGATCCATTGTGCGGCTATCTGGCGTTCGCCCGCGCGCTGAGCGAGGGGCTGGAAGTGGCGGCACTGAACTTCGGCCCCGAAGCCGGCGAGGTGCTGTCTGTGCGCGATCTTGCAGAGGCGTTCGACGCGGCTTGGCCGGGTGGGGCGACGCCGGGGTGGGTGCAGGCTGCAGGCGCGCATCCCAAAGAGGCCATGGCGCTGGCGATCGACAGCCGCAAGGCAGCGGCGCTGCTCGGCTGGAGACCGTCTCTCGATCAGCGCGAGGCGATCGGCTGGACCGCATCATGGTATGCCGAGCACGATCGCGGCGGAGAGATGCAGGCCTTTACCTTGGACCAGATCCGCGCTTATGAAAGGCGAATTGCTGGCCGGGAGGGGAGCTTGGCATGAAATTCACGCCGCTGCCGCTTGCGGGGGCCCATGTCATTTCGCTCGCGCCGAAAGCCGACGACCGCGGGCAATTCGTCCGGACGTTCTGCGCCCGCGCCTTTGCCGAGGCCGGGCTTGAAAGCCGCTTCGTACAGTCCAATCGCAGCTTTTCCGCCCGTCGGGGCACGCTGCGCGGGTTCCACTATCAGCTGCCGCCATCGGCCGAGGTCAAGCTGGTGCAGTGCACGCGCGGGGCGGTGCATGACGTCATCGTCGATCTCCGCCCGGATTCGCCAAGCTTCCTGCAATCCTGCGCCATCGAGCTGTCGGACATCAGCGCCACCGGGCTCTACGTGCCGCGCGGATGTGCGCATGGCTTCGTCACGCTAACCGATGATGTCGAAATCCACTATCAGGTGAGCGCCGCGCATGATCCGGCTGCCGAGCGCGGGCTGCGCCATGACGATCCGGCGCTGCAGGTGCACTGGCCGCACGGCGTCGCCAGCCTGTCTGACAAGGACCGTAGCTGGCCGGACTTCGACCCCGTCTATCATGGAACCGAGGCGCTGCGCGGCCTGCTGGAGGCGGCATGACGGGCAGTGCGTTTACCGTCTTCGGTGCTGCAGGCTTTGTCGGGCGCGAACTGGTGCGGCAGCTAAAGGCGCAGGGGGCATCGGTCAGGGTGGTCACCAGGGACAGCTGGCCATCTCCCGGCACGCGGCTCGGCCATGCCATCTACGCCATCGGCATGACAGCCGGCTTCGATGATCAGCTGATCGAAACCTTCGACCGGCATCTGTTGCGGCTGCACCATGCCCTGTCGTCGTACAGCTATGACAGCTTCACCTATCTTTCTTCCACCCGCATCTATGCCGGGGCCGAGACCGCGCATGAGGGGGCTACGCTGTGCGTTCGTCCTGCCGAGCGTGATCATGTCTACAACATCACCAAGATCGCCGGAGAAAGCCTCTGCCTCTCACAGGATCGCGCGGATGTACGTGCGGTGCGGCTGTCCAACGTCATCGGCGAAGGCGATGACGCCAAGACGTTTGTCGCTGCTGTGCTGCGCGAGGCCGTGACCACCGGATCGGTGCGCATCCGGCAGTCGCCGCAGTCGTCCAAGGACTATATCGCGCTCGCCGACGCGGCCGGCGCGATCATCAAGGTCGCACGTCATGGCACCAGGCCGATCTACAACATCGCATCGGGACACAATGTGACTCACCAGAGCATCGCCGACATGATCGAGGCGGCGGGATATTCCTGCCAGTTCGAAGAGCAGGGCCCCGTTGTGGTCTTCCCCGCCATCGACATGACCCTTTACCAAGACGAGTTCGGGCCGATCGAAACGGATCCGATATCCGCCATCGGCGCGCTTGTCGCCGCAAAGCGGGCGGGAGGCAGGCAGACGTGATCATTTTCGACGACGTTGCCGGATATGTCTCGGAAACCGATCCGATGGGGACCGAAATCGCCCGCTATCCGCTTGAAAGCGCGGAAGCGTTCGAACTGCTCAACCGGGCCTGGCTGCGCGCCAGCTGGGACGTGAAATACATCTACGCCTTCACCTGGATGGGACGGCCGATGATCCAGCTGCCCGAGGACATGCTGCGCATCCAGGAGGTGATCTGGGAGCACCAGCCCGATGTGCTGATCGAGACCGGGGTGGCGCATGGCGGATCGCTGATGTTCTACGCATCCTTGTTCAAGGCGATGGGCCGGGGCCGGGTCATCGGGGTCGAGGTCGAGCTGCGCGAGCACAACCGCGCGGCGATCGACGCGCATGTCCTGCGGCCGCTGATCACCATCGTCGAAGGCTCCTCGATCGATCCTGCCACCGTCGAGGCGGTGCGCGCCCTGGTTCGGCCGGGCGAAAAGGTGATGGTGATGCTGGATGCAAATCACACCAAGCCGCATGTGCTCGAGGAATTGCGCGCTTATGGGCCGATGGTCACCCCGGGCTGCTATATCATCGCTGCAGACGGGATCATGGAACAGGTCGCGGGCGGGCCGCGCACCGGACCCGACTGGGCACACTCCAATCCCAAACAGGCCGCGATCGCCTTTACCGCAGAGAACCCGGATTTCGCGATCGAGGAGCCGGTCTGGCCGTTCAACGAGGGCATGGTGCGCGAACGGCTGACCTATTGGCCCAGCGCCTTTGTGAAGCGGCTGTCATGACCGTGCCGCTGATCTCGATCCTCATCCCGACACGCGACCGGGCCGACACCCTGGCGCTGTGCCTGAAGGCGATGCGGCTGCACAGGACCCGTGACATGGAGATCGTCGTGGTCGACACCAGCCGCACCGGCAGCGCACGCGATGCCGCAGCCCAGGCAGCGGCGTTCGACGACCGGGTGCGTTATGTCGGTGCGGCGCAATCGACCAGCCAGCGGCACAGCTTCGAACTCGCTCTGGCCGCGGCCAAGGGGGATTATCTGGCGATCATCGGTGATGATGACGGCTATGTGCTGGGGTCGCTCGACTGGCTGGCCGACAGGCTGAAGCGCACCCCGGTGGATGCGGTGCGATGGTATCCGCTGCTGTATATCTGGCCGTCGCTGTCGCAGGATGGCGAGGGATTCTTCGATATCGAGCTGCCAAAATGCAACGGTGGCAGCGCCGTATTGCCGGCAGCCCCGCTCGCCGCGCGCAATCTGGCCGGCAAGCACGAAGGGTCATGGTCGAACATCCTCGTCTATCACGGCATGATCTCGCGCGGCGTGTATGAAAGGATGAAAGCCAGGCTCGGCGGCACCTTCTTTGCCTATCCGATGGCCGATACGTTCGCCCACAATCTGCTGCCCTTTGCATGCGACAGCTATCTGCAGGTGAATGATTTCGTCTCGATCTACGGCATGTCGCACTGGTCTGCCAATGCCTCGTGGTCGCGCAACGGAAGCGGGGAGGAGGCGGCCGAGGCGAATCGCTGGATGGACGAAAGCAAGGTCGACGAGCTCGGCCGAAACCAGCCCTGGCACCCCGAACTGCGCACGCTGCGCTATCATGATTTCGTCGTCTTCCGGCTGGGCGAGGCGCATGGCCTCACCGGCAGTCAATCGGCCGACCAGCAGCTGTGGACCCGGCTGATCATCGAGGAGGTCAGGCAGGAGCCCTGGAAATACGCTGCCTGGCTGGATTTGGAGCCCAAGGCCCCGTTCGACGCCGAGATCATCGCGGCCGTGCGCCGGCGTTTCGGCCAGCATCCGCTGGGCAATGCCCGGATGGCCGACCACCTCAAGGCGCCCAACAGGCAGTTGCCCTCGCTGCGCGTGCGCGCGGTCGATCCGGATCTGCCCGATACCATCGAAGGGGCGATGCTGGCGGTCGAGGCGATTCTGGGAAGCGATGCAGAAAAGTTCGAAAAACCCGCTGCCGTCGATGCGACTGTGCCGCTGACCGGCAGGCTGATGCGGCGCGGGATGCATGTCCTGCGCAAGATGGCGCCAGGCGCTGCATCGAGGATCATGCACAGCCGGTGGATGCCCGGCTTTGGCTGGCGCCTCGTGCATAGGCTCTATGCCGGACAGCTGCCCACCGGCCATGGCGCGCGCGCGCAGATCAGGGCACTGGCCAATCGCGACAGGTCGCATCCAGGTTGCGCACAGGGCGATGCGGGCGCGGCAGGGAGCCAGCCATGAAGGCGGTGCTGCTCGCCGGCGGCTATGGCACCCGCATCGCCGAGGAAACCAGCCTGCGGCCCAAGCCGATGATCGAGATCGGCGGCTATCCGATCCTCTGGCACATCATGAAGATCTATTCCGCGCATGGCATCCGCGATTTCGTCGTGTGCCTCGGCTACAAGGGCTATCTGCTCAAGGAGTATTTCGCCAACTACCTGCTCCACTCGTCCGACGTGACGATCGATACCCGCTCGGGCAACATCGCCTATCTGCGGTCGAAGTCCGAGGAGTGGACGGTGACGCTCGCCGATACCGGCGAAGACACCATGACCGGCGGGCGGCTGAAGCGGGTCGCCAAATATCTCGATCCGGGCGAGAGCTTCTGCATGACCTATGGCGACGGGCTGGGCGATATCGACATCACCGCGCTCGTCGCCTTTCACAAGCGCCATGGCAGGCTCGCGACGCTGACCGCGGTGAGCCCTCCCGGGCGTTTCGGCGCGCTCGAGCTGAGCGGCAGTGACGTCACGCGCTTCAAGGAAAAGCCCAAGGTGCTGGGAGAGGCGGTAAATGGCGGCTTCTTCGTGCTCGAGCCCGCGGTGCTCGACCGGATCGAGGGCGATGCGACGTCATGGGAGCATGAACCGCTGCAGGGTCTGGCCGCCGATGGCCAGCTGAAGGCCTTTGCCCATGAGAGCTTCTGGCAGCCGCTCGACACCTTGCGCGACAAGGTGCTGCTCGAACAATTGTGGCAATCGGGCAATCCGCCCTGGAAGCTGTGGTAGCATGGCTGCGCCGGTCGCCTCCGAAGCGATGATGCCGCGCGTGCGCCGTTACGCGGCGCTGGCTCGCTATCTGACCCGGATGGAGTTCGAGCGGCGATTTGCCGGGAGCATCGGCGGCGGCTTGTGGCTGTTCGCCAGCCCGTTGCTGATGATCCTGGTGATCTGGTCGGCCCTGTACTTCGGGCTGGGGATGCGCGGGCCGCAGGGCAGCGATTATGGTGCCGGCTTGGCGGTTGCGCTGGCGGGCTGGCTGGTGTTTGCCGAAGCGATCAACGCGGCGCTGCCGTCGATCGTCGCGAGCCCGCATCTGGTCAAGAAGGTGGTGTTCCCGGTCGCGCTGCTGCCGCTTGCCCCGGTGATGGCGGCGTTCCTCGTCCATGGGCTGGTGATGGCGGTGATCTGCCTGGTGCTGCTGGTGCAGGGCCATGGCATTGGCGTATCGATCCTGTGGCTGCCGTTCTGGATGCTGTGCCTGTTGCTGGTCGCCAGCGCTGCCGCACTTGCGGTTGCCGGGGCCAATGTGGTACTGCGCGACATGTCGGCGATGGTCCCCAATGCCATCGCGCTGCTGTTCTGGATTACCCCGATCATCTGGCCGCTGGGCAATGTGCCGCAACGCTGGCAGTGGCTGGCAAGGCTCAACCCGCTGGGTATCATCCTCGATGGCTATCGGCACGCCGTGCTGGGCAGCACCGCGCCGCTCGGTGCGATGGCAGCCTGGGCGTTCCTGCTGGCGCTGATCGTGTTCGGCCTTGCCGTCCTGTTCGCCTTCGAGCGGCTGCGGCAGTGGTTCGCCAATGTCCTTTGATGCAGCCGCCCCCCCGCGCGCGCCGCAGTCCGGGGACGCCGTGGTGGTTCTTGACCGGGTGGGCAAGCTCTTTCCCGCAGCGCGGCCTTCGCTGCTCGATGCGCTGCGCAACCGCATCACCCAGGGCTTTGCAGCGCTGTCCGATATCAGCCTGACCGTGCGCCAGGGCGAGACGCTGGGCATCCTGGGCAGCAACGGCGCGGGCAAGTCCACCTTGCTGCAGATCATCGTCGGGGTGCTCGCGCCGACCAGCGGCACCGTCACACGGCAGGGCCGGGTCGCGGCGCTGCTCGAGCTGGGTGCGGGCTTCAACCCGCTGTGGACCGGGCGTCGCAATGCCGAATTCTATTGCATGGTGCAGGGTTGCGACCGCGCGACGATGTCCGCCCGGCTGCGCGAGATCGAGGACTTTGCCGATATCGGTGCCTTTTTCGACCGCCCTATGCGCACCTATTCCTCGGGCATGTTCATGCGGGTCGCGTTTGCCGCCGCGATGGCGAGCGATCCCGACATCTTCATCGTTGATGAGGCGCTGGCGGTCGGCGATGCCCGCTTCCAGAAGAAGTGCTTCGGCTATTTCACGCAGCTCCAGGCACAGGGCAAGACGATCATTCTGGTCTCGCACGACCCGATGCTTGTCAGCCGCTTCTGCACGCATGGCGTCGTGCTCGATGGCGGCCAGCAGGTCATGCACGGCAGCGCCAGGGACGCAGCGGCAGCCTATATGGGTCTGATCCATGGCGGGGACGCAGGCGCGCCGGACGGCCAATCGGACACCGACGCCGACGTAGCCTCGGCAGGCGAGGTGACCCCGCCGGGCGGGCACGACCCTGGGCGCCACCTTTTTCGATGGCCGCCCGAAGACGCTGCGTGGCGCACGCGGCCGCATTACAACCGCGAGGAGGCGGTGCTGGGCAGGATGATCGGCCATATCACCGACCTGGTACTGACCGATGCCGAAGGTTCCATTTGCGGGCCCACAGTGGCTGCCGGCAGCCGCCTGACACTGACCGCGCAGATCCGGGCGCTGTGCGATGTCCAAAAGCCGCATTTCGGATTGATGATCACAACCCAGGAAGACGCGATCGTCGCTGCGGTGTCCAACACCATGCTGGGAGAGCCCGATGTCCCCCTGCGGGCGGGCGAGGAGCTGACCGTCGGTTTCACCTTCGATCTGCCGCTGGCGCGCGGCGACTATTTCATCGATTTCGGGCTGGCCGAGGCCGCGGGCGAAAGTCTGGACGTGCTCGAATGGCGCAGGGGCGTGAGCCACCTGGTGGTGGCCAACAGCAGCAACGCCACCGGGATCGTCGATACCAGGGCGGTCTATCGGCGGAGCTGAGCCTTGCGCTCGCTCAAGCCGCAGGATCGAGCGTCTCGGCGACCTCCTTGGTCTTGCGCTCGGGCAGCGCGATCATCGCGAGGATGAACAGCGCAAAGCACAGGCAGATCGCGTTGGGAATGATCAGCGCCCATTCGCCCTTGAGCAGCCCGAAGCTGGTCCATGCGGCAAAGGCCAGGCACGTCAGCGCGAACATGCCGAGCGACAGCCCCTCGGTCGAGCGGCTGCGGATGATTTTCCACGCCTGAGGGGTGAAGCTTGCGACCGAAGCCACCGCTCCGATGGTGCCTGCAACGGTGATCCAGTCGAGTGTCATACCCGCCCCTACGCGCCCGGCGCGTTCGGGTTTCGCAAATTCCTGCCGGACCAAGGATTGTCGGATTGCGCGCGTGGCATCGCGCGCGCGGGAGCCATGCCCGGGGGTGCGCGTATTCGGCTCTGGATGATGCCCATGGGGTGTCCTCCTCCGACGGCCAACAGGCCGGTGGGCAGCAGCGACAACAAGGCGGTGGACGAGTGGATCGAGTGGACAAGGCCGCGCGCGGAGATGCGGCGGCGGTGCTGGATGGCGGCCTGATCTATACCCAGGACGACACGCCGGGGATCACCCGGGTGCGGCGCGGGCGGGGCTTCAGCTATCACGCGCCGGACGGCCGCCTGATCCGGGACGCCAAGACGCTGACCCGCATCCGGATGCTGGCGATTCCGCCCGCTTATCAGCAGGTGTGGATATGCCCGAAGCCCAACGGCCATATCCAGGCGACCGGGCGCGACGACCGCGGCCGCAAGCAATATCGCTATCATGCCGCGTTTCGGGCGTCGCAGGACGAGGCCAAGTTCGCGCGCCTTGCCAAGTTCGGCGCGGCGCTGCCCGAGATACGCGAGCGTATCAGCGCCGATCTGCGTGCCCGCAGCACCTCGCGGCGCTGTGTCATCGCTACCATCGTGCATCTGCTCGATTGCACCGCGATCCGCATCGGCAATGCACCCTATGCGCAGCAGAACCGCTCTTATGGGCTGACCACGCTGCGCCAGCGGCATGTGACGCTCGAATCCTCGACCATCCGCTTCCGGTTTGCCGGCAAGGGCGGCAAGAAATGGGATGTCTCGCTGCGCGACCGGCGGGTGGCGCGGGTGCTGCGCGGGTTGCAGGAGCTGCCTGGCCAGCAGCTGTTCGGCTATCTCGATGGCGAGGATGTCCGCACGGTGACATCGGACGATATCAACGCCTATCTGCGCGAGATCGGCGGGGAGGATTTCTCTGCCAAGGATTTCCGCACCTGGTGCGGCACCGTGACCGCCACTGCCATGCTCGCCGAACTCCACCAGCAGGAGGAGCCGCCTGCGGCCGCCGCCGCGATCAAGCAGGCGGTGCTCGCAGCGTCGCAGGCGCTGCAGAACACGCCCACCATTTGCCGCAAGTCCTATATCCATCCTGCCGTGCTTGAGGCGTACGATACCGACCAGGCGCGCTTTGCCGGCATGGCCACAGACGATGCCGAAAACGAGGTGCTGGCGCTGCTGCTGGCGGCAGAAAACCGCGGAAAACGGGGAACCAACCGGCAGTCGAAGCGTGGTTAGGCGACACCCCCTATCAGCGGACCATAGCCATCGGGAGCCCCGGACGCGTGCACAACAGCCCTGCGCAGACCATCACCATCGATCCTGAAACCCGCGCCGCACAGCGCAGCGCGCTGCTGGTCGACTTCGACGGAACGCTGGTCGATATCCGCAGCACGCCCGATGCGGTCGAGGTCAGCCGCGTGGTGATCGATGCCATCGCCGGGGCCTCGCGGCGGCTCGGCGGGCGGATCGCGATCGTCAGCGGCCGCTCGATCGCGCAGCTCGAGGCGCTCTGGCCCGGCGCGATGCCCGAGATGGTGATGGCGGGAAGCCACGGACAGGAGCTCAAGGTCGAAGGCGCAGTACAGGGCCCGGTGCACACCGATCTGTTCGCGCGGATGGCCGAGGCCGCCAGCCGCCATTTCGGAAACGACGCCGGGGTCGTGATCGAGGAAAAGACCTTCGGTCTTGGCGTGCATTACCGCCAGAATCCGGCGCAGCGTGATGCGGTGCAGTCCTGGGTCACGGATCGGGCGCGCGAGCACGGGCTGTTCATCCAGCAGGGCGACATGGTGTTCGAGCTGCGACCGCGCGGCGCCGACAAGGGCGATGCGGTGCGCGCGATCATGGCGCTGGACCGGTTCAGCGGCAGCCGTCCGGTCTATATCGGTGATGATCTGACCGACATTCCCGCGTTTCAGGCGGTGCAGGCGCTTGGCGGCCATGCGATCAGCGTCGGCGAGCGCACTGCCGCGCATTCCGACGAGCAGGTCGGCGATGTTTGCGCGGTGCTGCGACGCATCGGCGAGATCGCGGCATGAGCGCTGCCCCCGACACCGCAGACGTCAAGGGCGACGCGATGAACCTGTGGCCGATCGGCAATTGCGAGATCGCAGCCCTGATCGATTCCAAGGCGTCGATCCGCTGGGGGTGCCTGCCGCGCTTCGATGGCGATCCGGTGTTCTGCTCGCTGCTCGAGCCCGAAAAGGACCACGGCTTCTGGGACGTGCTGCTCGAAGGCTGCACCCGGATCGAACAGCATTATGTGCGCAACACGCCGGTGTTGGTCACGCGGATGAGCGCGGATTGCGGCAATGTCATCGAGATCGTCGATTTCATGCCGCGCTACCAGCGCCATGGCCGGATGTTCCGCCCGGTGGCGATCGCGCGGATCATCCGCGTGATCAGCGGATCGCCGCGGATCGCGGTGCGGCTGCGTCCGGCGCACAGATGGGGCGCTCAGACACCCGCGCAAACATCGGGGTCCAATCACATACGTTATATCCTCGATGACCATACCCAGCGACTGACCTGCAACGCCCCTTTGGGCTGGATCAGGAACGAGACGATGTTCCGGGTGGAAAGCGACCTGTATTTCTATTTCGGCCCCGATGAAGGGTTCGATGCCGATCTGCCCGCGACGCTTGAGGCGATGCTGGAGCAGACGGTGTCGACATGGCAGCACTGGGTGCGCGGGCTGCATCTGCCGCTGGAATGGCAGGATGCGGTGATACGCGCCGCGATCACGCTCAAATTGTGCCAGTATGAACAGACCGGCGCGATCGTCGCGGCGCTGACCACGTCGCTTCCCGAGCACGCCGATTCGGGGCGCAACTGGGACTATCGCTTCTGCTGGATCCGCGATGCGTACTTCACCGTCCAAGCCCTGAACCGGCTGGGCGCGCTAGATGTGCTCGAATCCTATCTGCATTATCTGCGCAACATCGTCGATGCGGCGCGCGGCGGGCATATCCAGCCGCTCTACGGCATCGGTGGAGAGGCGCAGATCGAGGAACACATCATGCCCGCGCTGAAAGGCTATAAGGGGATGGGGCCGGTGCGCAGCGGCAACCAGGCCTATGAGCAGATCCAGCACGATGCCTATGGCCAGATCATCCTGTCGAGCGTGCAGGCGTTCTTCGACCAAAGGCTGCTGCGCCGCGCGACGGTGCAGGATTTCGAGGCGCTCGAGGCGGTGGGCCACCGCGCCTTCGATGTCTTCGATACCCCCGATGCAGGCCTGTGGGAGCTGCGCACCCGCAGCCACATCCATACCTATTCGGTGGCGATGTGCTGGGCGGCGTGCGACCGGCTGGCCAATGCCGCCAACGCCATCGGCCGCAGCGAGGCATCCAAATTCTGGCAGGACCGCGCCGACCATATCCGCCAGCATATCGACGATCATGCCTGGAGCGAGGAGGGTGACCATTATTCGGCGGTGTTCGGCGAACGCACGCTTGACGCCAGCCTGCTGCAGTTGCTCGACCTCAAGTTCGTCCAGGCCGACGACCCGCGCTTCATCACCACGCTGGCGGCGATCGAGGCAGGCCTCAGGCGCGGCAGCCATATGCTGCGCTATGCCGAGGAAGACGATTTCGGCATGCCCGAAACCGCGTTCAACGTGTGCACCTTCTGGCTGATCGAGGCGCTGCACGCCACCGGACGCGACGCCGATGCGCGCGTGCTGTTCGAGGAGATGCTCAGCCGCCGCACGCCTGCAGGGCTGTTGTCCGAAGACATCGACCCGCGCACCGGCGCCCTGTGGGGCAATTACCCGCAAACCTATTCGCTGGTTGGGCTGATCCAGTGCGCAGGCATGCTCTCCCGGCCCTGGAGCGATGCACGATGAGCCGACTGATTGCCATTTCCAACCGGGTGCAGGCAGCCCAGGCCGGAGAGAATTCGAACCGGGGTGGTCTGGCAGTCGCGCTTTCGGCAGCATTGCGGGCGAGCAACGGCATCTGGTTCGGCTGGTCGGGCGAGCAGACCGACGAGTTTTCCGGCCAGATCAGCTTTCGCCGGCAGGATGGCGTCGCGACAGCGACGATCGATCTGGAAGCGCAGGATATCGAGGAATATTACAACGGCTTTGCCAACCGCACGCTGTGGCCGCTGTTCCACTACCGGCTCGACCTAACCGAGATCGCGCGCGACTTTGCCGGGGGCTATGCCCGGGTCAATGCGCGCTTTGCCGATACCGTCGCTCCGCTGATCGAGCCCGACGACATGATCTGGGTTCACGATTATCACCTGATCCCGCTGGGCAAGGGCCTGCGCGACCGCGGGTTCGAGAACCGGCTCGGTTTCTTCCTCCACACCCCCTGGCCGCCCGCCAGCCTGATGGTGTCGCTTCCCAACCATCGCGAGCTGGTCGCCAGCCTGCTCAGCCACGATGTCATCGGCTTTCACACCGACGAGTGGCGGGCCTCGTTCATCGACTATATCGTCACCCATCTCGACGCCCGGATCGAAGGCGAATTCGCGCATTATGACGGCCGGGTAACGCGGTTATTGGTGTGCCCGATCGGTCTGGACACCACCGAATTCACCAGCGCACTGGGTACGCCCGCCGCGCTGAGCGCCGAAGAACGGCTGATCACCAGCGCGGTGGGGCGCCAGGTCATCGTCGGGGTGGACCGGCTCGATTATTCCAAGGGGCTGCAGGAGCGGTTCCTTGCCTATGAGCAATTGCTCAATGTCCGTCCCGATCTGCGCGAAAAAGTGTTCATGCTGCAGATAGCGCCGCCCTCGCGCGGCGACGTCGCGAGCTATCAGCAGATCCGCGCCGATCTCAACAGCCTGTCGGGCGGGATCAACGGCGAGTTCGCCTCGATCGACTGGGTGCCGGTGCGCTATGTCAACAAGGGCTATGCGCGCGAGGAGCTGTTCGGCATCTACCGTGCCTCGCGGGTCGGGCTGGTCACCCCCTTGCGCGACGGGATGAACCTGGTCGCCAAGGAATATGTTGCAGCCCAGAACCCCGAGGACCCGGGCGTGCTCGTGCTGTCGCGCTTCGCCGGCGCCTCGGTGCAGCTCGATGCGGCGCTGATCATCAACCCGCACAGCAGCGAGGACATGGCCGATGCCATTTCGCGCGCGCTTGTCATGCCGCTCGAGGAGCGCAAGGAGCGGCACGCAGCCATGCTCACATCGGTGGTGAAGGAGGACGTACGCTGGTGGAGCGCCAAGTTCATCGCCGCGCTGGCGGAGCCCGAGCCGCAGGAAGATCGCCCCAAGCTGGCGCTGGCCTCGAGCAAGCCTTGATGCAGAACCAGCGGGTCAGCGCGCCCGTTCGCTGAGCTGGCGTTCCCAGGCGAGGGCATGCGACACGATGGTGTCGAGATCATCGTGCTGCGGGGTCCAGCCGAAGCGTGCGCGGATTGCGCGGTTGTCGGCGGTGAGCGAGGCGGGGTCGCCCGCGCGGCGGCCCTGCAGCACGCGCTCGATCTGGCGGTTGGTCACCCGGTCGACCGCATCGAGAACCTCGAGCACCGAATAGCCATGGCCATAGCCGCAGTTGAGGATGTGCGAGCGCGCAGGGTCCTCGATCAGCGCCTCGAGCGCAAGCACATGTGCATGCGCCAGATCGCTGACATGAATATAGTCGCGCACCCCGGTACCGTCGGGGGTATCGAAATCGGTGCCGAACACGCCGACATTGTCGCGCTTGCCCAGCGCAGCTTCGACCGCGACCTTGATCAGGTGGGTCGCGCCTGCGGTCGACTGGCCGGTGCGCGCCTGCGGATCGGCGCCCGCGACGTTGAAATAGCGCAATGCGCAGTAGTTGAAATCGTGCGCCGCCGCGCAATCGCGCAGCATCCACTCGGTCATCAGCTTGGATGTGCCATAGGGATTGATCGGCACTTGCGGATCGGTCTCGGCGATCGGGCCGTCGCTGTCGGGCGTGCCATAGGTCGCCGCGGTGGACGAGAAGATGAAGTGCCGTACCCCGCCGGTGATCGCCGATTCGATCAGCGCGCGGCTCTTTACGGTGTTGTTGCTGTAATATTTGAGCGGATCGCTGACCGATTCGGGCACCACCACCGATCCTGCAAAATGCAGGATCGCGCCCACCTTCTGCTCGGCGATGATCTTTGCCAGCAGCCCGCCATCGGCGATGTCGCCTTGGAAGAACGCGACACCTTCGGGCACCGCCCAGCGGAATCCGGTAACCAGATTGTCGATCACCGCGACCATCCAGCCTGCGTCCAGAAGCGCGAGCACGGCATGGCTGCCGATATAGCCCGCGCCGCCGGTGACGAGGATGCTGTGCTGGCCCTTGAAGCTGTCGATCGCGCTCATCGGCATGCGCCTCAGTGTCCGGCCTGCTCGCCCCGCTCCAGGCCGGAGGCGGCAAGCTGTTCGTCGATCTGCGCCATCAGCCGCTCGAGCCCGGCCTCGTCGCGCGCTTCGGCGCGGGCGACCAGAACGTCCTGCGTGTTCGATGCGCGCAGCAGCCACCAGCCGTCTGCGGTGTTGACGCGGGCGCCATCGGTGGCGTTGACCGTCGCGCCGCTCGCCGAAAGCCGTTCGAGCACCTCGTCGATCACCGCGAACTTGCGGCTCTCGTCGACCTGGAAGCGCATTTCAGGCGTGTTGATCATCGGCGCCATGTCACCCCGCATCTCGGTTACCGACTTGCCCAGTACGGTCTGCGCCTCGATCAGCCGGACCGCGGCATAGAGCGCGTCGTCATAGCCATAATAACGGTGCTTGAAGAACACATGGCCGCTCATCTCGCCCGCCAGCGGACAGCCAGTTTCCTTCATCTTGGACTTGATCAGGCTGTGCCCCGTCTTCCACATCAAAGGCACGCCGCCCAGCTCGCTCACCCGGTCGAACAGCGCTTGGCTGGCCTTCACATCGGCGATGATCGTGGCGCCGGGCAGGTCTTTCAGCACCACTTCGGCGTAGATGCTCAGGAGCTGATCGCCCCAGATCACGCGGCCCTGGCCGTCGATCGCGCCGATCCGGTCGCCATCGCCGTCGAAAGCCACTCCGAAATCGAGGTTCTTTTCCGCGACAAGCGCCTTCAGGTCAGCGAGATTCTTCTCTTCGGTGGGGTCAGGATGATGATTGGGAAAATTGCCATCTACTTCGGTAAACAGCGTGAAGTGTTCGCCCGGAAGCCGGCTGACCAATCTTTCGACCGCAGGGCCAGCCGCGCCGTTGCCGCAGTCCCAGCCGACCCGCGCCGCAGCGCCGCCAAAATCCTCGACCAGCCGGTCGACATAGCGGTCGAGAATGTCGATCTGCCGCGAGGTGCCCGTGCCCGCGTCCCAGTCGCCCGATGCCGCCATCTCGCCCAGCTTGCGGATATCCGCGCCGAAGAACGGACGGCCCTGAAAGACCATCTTGAAGCCGTTGTAATTGGCGGGGTTATGGCTGCCGGTTATCTGAATGCCGCCATCCGCCTCTTCTAGCACCGCTTCGGCATAATACAGCATCGGGGTGGGGCCCATGCCGACGCTGATCGCGTCGATGCCGCTGTCGTTGAGGCCGCGGATCAGCGCGGCTTCGAGCATCGGTGAGCTCACCCGGCCGTCATAGCCGACGACGACGCAACTGCCGCCGGCGCGCGCGATCAGGGTCGCAAAGCCGCGGCCGATGGCATAGGCGTCCGCATCGCTCAAAGTCTCGTCGATGATCCCCCGGATATCGTATTCGCGCAAGGTGGTGGGATCGAACTGATGGGTCATGGGAAAAGGTCTTCCGGAAATGTCAGGCGTGTAGCCATAGGACGTCTTGGGGTGCGAACCGTTGCTGCGGCACTACTGACAAATTGACGTGAACTCAATTGGCTTGGTGGCGCCCGGGCGCCGCGAACCACCGGCTTATGGCCTGGGCGATGCGGGCGGAACTGTGGCCATCGCCAAACGGATTGTGCGCCTGCGCCATGGCGGCATAGGCGGCCGGGTCGTCGAGCAATTGCGTGGCCTGCGCAACGATGGTCGCGCGATCGGTGCCGACCAGTTTTGCGGTTCCCGCCGCCACACCTTCGGGTCGCTCGGTGGTGTCGCGCATCACCAGCACCGGCTTGCCCAGAGCGGGCGCCTCTTCCTGCACCCCGCCGCTGTCGGTCAGCATCAGCTCGGCGATCTGCAGCAGCCGGGTGAAGTTGAGATAGTCGAGCGGCTCGAGCAGCGCCACATTGTCCAGCCCGCCCAGGATCGGCAGCATCGCCGCGCGCACCTGCGGGTTCAAATGCACCGGGAAGATGATCGCTACATCGTCGCGCGCGGCCAGATCGCGGATGGCATGCGCGATGTCATCCATCCCGCTGCCGAAATTCTCGCGCCGGTGGGTGGTCACGCCGATGATCCTCTTGCCCGCAAACCGCACTTCGACCGGCGCGATCACCGATGCCTGTGCGGGATCGTCGGCCAGCTTCGCGGTGACCCAGTGCAGCGCATCGATCACGGTGTTGCCGGTGACGAGGATCTTGTCGTCGGGCACCGCCTCGCGGCGTAGGGCGTTGGCGGCGGTCTCGGTCGGGGCGAAGTGCAGATCGGCAAAGCCGCCAATGATCTTGCGGTTCACCTCTTCGGGCCAGGGGTGATAGATGTTGCCCGAGCGCAGACCCGCCTCGACATGCGCGACGGGGAGCTTGCGGTAATAAGCGGCGAGCGCGCCGCACATCGCGGTCGCGGTGTCGCCCTGGACGATCACCATGTCGGGCTTTTCCGCGTCGAGCACCGCGCCGATGCCGGTGAGCAGCCGCGCGCTGATCTCGTCGAGGCTCTGCCCCGGCTGCATCAAGGCCAGGTCATGATCGGGCACAAGCCCGGCGATTTCGAGCACCTGGTCGAGCATCTCGCGGTGCTGGCCGGTGACCAGCACGACCGGCTCGAGCCCGTCAGCCTCGTTCAGCGCCGCGATCACCGGGAAGAGCTTGATCGCTTCGGGACGGGTGCCGAAGATCACCATGATGCGTCGCGACCCGGTCTTGCCTTCTGTCATCTGCATTGCCCCCCGTTGACCCGCAGCTCAGCGGCCGACACTGACATAGGTGAAGCCCGCCGCCTTCATCTGCTCGGGCTTGTAGATGTTGCGCAGGTCGACCAGCGTGGTGCCGCGCATCGTGCGGAGCACGCGCGGCAGATCGAGCGCGCGGAACACGTCCCATTCGGTGACGATCACCGCGCAATCGGCCTGGTCGAGCGCCTGATAGGTGCCCGCCGCCATCGTCACCCCCGGCATCAGCGCGGTGGCTGCCTCCATGCCCTCGGGGTCATAGGCAATGACTTCGGCACCGGCGTCGATCAGCCCCTGCGCGATCACGATCGCGGGCGCGTCGCGCATGTCGTCGGTGTTGGGCTTGAAGGTGAGGCCGAGCAGAGCGATGCGCTTGCCTTCGACATCGCCGCCCATCGCCGCGATCACCTTGCGCGCCATCGCGCGCTTGCGCAGGTCGTTGACCCGCACCACCGCCTCGACGATCTGCAGCGGTGCCTCATGGTCCTGCGCGGTCTTCATCAGCGCAAGCGTATCCTTGGGGAAGCAGCTGCCGCCATAGCCCGGCCCTGCGTGCAGGAACTTCGACCCGATCCGGCCATCGAGCCCGATCCCGCGCGAGACGTCCTGCACATTGGCGCCCACCTTCTCGCAAAGATCGGCCATCTCGTTGATGAAGGTGATCTTGGTCGCGAGAAACGCGTTGGCGGCGTATTTGATCACTTCCGACGTGCGCCGCGAGACGAACAGCAATGGCGATTCGTTGAGGAACAAGGGCTGGTAGATCTCGCGCATGTATTCGCGGGCCCATTCGACCTCGGTGCCCACCACGATGCGGTCGGGGCGCTTGAAATCGCCGATCGCGGCGCCCTCGCGCAGGAATTCGGGGTTCGAAACCACCTCGAAATCGGCGTCCGGGGCGGTATGGCGGATGATCTTCTCGACCTCGTCGCCGGTGCCCACCGGGACGGTCGACTTGGTGACGATGACGCAGCGTTTGCGGATCGATTCGGCGATCTCGCGCGCGGCATCACGGACATAGCTCAGGTCCGCAAAGCCATCGCCGCGGCGCGAGGGCGTGCCCACCGCGATGAACACCGCATCGGCATCGGCGACGCTTGTCGGCAGATCGGTCGAGAACGACAGGTTGCCGGCGCGGACGTTCTTGTTGACCAGCCCTTCCAGCCCCGGCTCGTAGATCGGCATGACTCCGGCGAGCAGCGACTCGATCTTGGCGGGATCCTTGTCGACGCAGACCACGTCATGGCCGAAATCGGCAAAGCATGCCCCCGATACCAGGCCGACATAGCCCGAACCAATCATTGCAATCTTCATGTCAGGATAAGCTCCAGAGCGTCTTTGCCCCGTCTAGTTGCCGCCAGTGAGGGCGTCAAATGTTCAACGGGCGGGCGATTGACCGCGCCTGATAGCGGCAGAATGTTGCAATGATCTGAACGGCGCGGCTGCGTCTGCCAGAGGGTCAGAGCGGCTTTTCGTAGATCACATATTCGCGGTTCACCTTGCTGTCGATCGCATCGGCAATCGCGACCATGCCCTGGTTGTCCTCCAGCACCCAGCCAAGCTCGCCGCGTACCGCGCCATATCTGCCCACCGCCTCGATGCGGATCGTCTCGATCATCATGAACGCCATCTGCGCCGCGAGCCGAGAATTCTGCAGCTCGGTGCGCACCCCCATCAGCGGCACGCGCACGCTGGGCGAGCGGCAATCGCGCAGCCACCAAAGCAATTTGGCCCAGCCGAACGGCAGCAGCGAACCCTTGAGCGGCGCGGTGACCGCGTTGACATCGGGCAGCGTCATCAGGAACGCGACCGGGCGCCCGTCATATTCGGCGATCATGATCAGGTCCTCGCGCACCAGCGGGCGCAGTTTCTTGCCGATATAGGCGATCTCCGCATCGGTGATCGGCACGAACCCCCAGTTGTTGCCCCATGCCTCGTTGAGGATCTCCAGGATGATCGCCGCCTCCTCGTCGAACCTGCTCTTGTCGACCTTGCGGATGTGGATGCGATCGTTGCGGTGGCCCGATGCGACGATCCGCTGGATCAGCGGCGAAAACCCGCCGACGATCGGCAGCTCATAGGTCAGCAGCTTCTTCGCGGGGGCATAGCCCATCGCCTCGATCCAGCCGCGATAGGCGCGGTTGTGGTGTCCCATCATCACCATCGGCGGTGTCTCGAAGCCGGCGGTCAGCAGTCCGGGCTCGTCCCAGATCGACAGGCTGAGCGGCCCCAGCGCGCGGGTCATCCCCTGGTCCCGCAGCCAGCCCTCCGCCGCTGTCAGCAGCGCGCGCGCGACCTGTTCGTCGGCGGCCTCGAACATCCCGAAATTGCCCGTGCCCGGCCCCATGCCCTGGCTGACCGGCTGAGCGAGCGCGAGATGATCGATATGCGCCGAGATCCGCCCCACCACCTTGCCGCCGCGCAGCGCGATCATCGGCTGGACGGTGGCGTGGCCATAGAAAGGGTTCTTGGCCGGATCGAACATCTCGCGCATTTCGGTGCGCAGCGGCGGCACCCAGGCTGGGTCCGACGCGTTCAGCGTATAGGCAATTTCGATGAATGCCTTGAGCCCCGCCTTGTCATTGACCGGGCTGACCCTTATTTCACCTGGGTTCGTCAACGCCGTTTCCTTGTCCGGGCCGCGACCTCATCGGGGTCCGGCCATGTGCGAAGCGTTCTTTGTCGCCCGGCCATGATCTGTGTCAAGGACATGCGGGCCAGATGTTGCCATGTTGCTGCCATCTTGGTCTGGCTTAAGCAGGCACTCACAAGCAGGATTTTTATGGCAAGCAGCTTTCCATTGACCGGCCCTGACGCCTCTGCATCGCAGGGTACGACCAGCGCGCGGGTCGTCGGCCAGGTGCCCGACGACATGGCGATGATCCGCGCGGCGGCGAGCCTGACGCGCGATCTCAACGCCGCGCGTCCGGCGATCTACTGGACCGATCTGCTGGCCTCGGTCGCGATCGGCTATGGCGGCCTGGCAGGCGCGATCCTGGCGGATTCGACCGCGCTCGCGGTGCTGTGCGGGCTGGTCGCGGTGCTGGCGCTGTACCGCGCGGGCAGCTTCATCCACGAACTCACCCATTTGCGGCCCGATGCGGTGCCGGGCTTCAATGCCGGGTGGAATGCGCTTGTCGGCATTCCGCTGCTGATCCCCAGCTTCATGTACGAAGGCGTGCACAACCTGCACCACCAGCGCCTGCGCTATGGCACCGTCAAGGATCCCGAATATCTGCCGCTCGCGCTGATGAAGCCGTGGACGGTGCCGCTGTTCGTCGCGGTGGCCGCGCTCGGTCCTGTCGGGCTGATCATCCGCTATGGCGTGCTTTCGCCATTGTCCGCGCTGATCCCGCCGCTGCGCCGCATCGTCGTCGAGCGCTATTCGGGGCTGGTGATCAACCCGGCATTCCGCCGCGTGATGCCGGAAGGTCCTGCCCGCCGCCAGTGGCTGGTGCTCGAGACGCTTGCCAGCGTCTGGGCGATGAGCCTGATCGCGCTGGTCGCGACCGGGACGATCCCCTTGCGCGTATTTCTGATCGGCCTGGCCATCGCATCGGGCACGATGGTGCTTAACCAGGTCCGGACCCTGGTCGCGCATCTGTGGGAGAACGAGGAGCAGGTGATGAGCGTCACCGCGCAGTATCTCGACAGCGTCAATGTGCCCCCGCCCGGCCTGCTGCCCGAACTGTGGGCCCCTGTCGGCCTGCGCTATCATGCGCTGCACCATCTGCTGCCCGGCGTGCCCTATCACGCATTGCCCGAGGCGCATCGCCGCCTGTCGCGCGAACTGACCGGCGCCTCGACCTATGCGCTGGCGAATTATCGCAGCCTGTCAGGCCTGGTCGGTCGTCTGGTCCGCAGCACCTTCCGCACCACCGCGCGGCGCTAGTTTCGACCGTCATCCCCGCGCACGCGGGGGCGACGGTCAGCTTTCAGCCGAGCCCGAGGCCACGCCCCGCTTGCGCGGCTTGCGCTGGCGATCGACCATTTCGGGTTCGACCGGATCGCCCAGCACCGCGAGGCCCTGGCCCAGCGCCACGCGCTCGTCGAACACGAAGCAGCCGCCGGAAAACAGCGACTCCTCGGCGGGCACCTCCTCAAGATATTTGAGGATGCCGCCCTTGAGGTGATAGACCTCGTCGAACCCTTTTGCGCGGACATAGGCGGTGGCCTTCTCGCAGCGGATGCCGCCGGTGCAGAACATCGCGATCTTCTTGCCCGACGCCTGCAGGGCCGCGGCCTGATCGTCGAACCAGGCGGGGAACTCGCTGAACCGCTCGGTCCCCGGATCGATCGCATGGACAAAGCTGCCCTGTTCGACCTCGAAGCTGTTGCGGGTATCGATCACCACCGTATCGGGATCGCTGATCAGCGCGTTCCAGTCGGCAGGGTCGACATAGGCTCCCTGGCCGTGCACCGGATCGATGTCGGGCACGCCCATGGTGACGATCTCGCGCTTCAGCCGCACCTTCATCCGGCGGAAGGGGGCAGAGCGCGCGCCCGAATACTTGACCTCGATATCGGCAAAGCCGGGCAGGCTGCGGATATGGTCGATCGCCGCGGCAACGCCCTGTGCCGATCCTGCGATCGTGCCGTTCACCCCTTCGCGCGCGAGCAGCAGCGTACCGCACAGGCCATGCTGCGCGCACAGCGCCTCGACCGGGGGCCGGACGGCGGCGGGGTCCTCGATCCGCGCGAAGTGATAGAGCGCGGCAACGGTGATCGGATAGTCGTCTGATTGGGTCATGCCCCGCCCATAAGCCACACCGCTGCCCGATGCCAATGCTCAGGCTTGCATGGGGGTGCGGACTGCGGCATGGCAGCGTCCATGGTTCCCCTTTCGTTCGCCGGACAGCAATTTGCGATCGTCGACCGCGCAGGCCTGTACTGGCCCGCGCAGTCCGCGCTGTTCGTCGCCGACCTGCATTTCGAAAAGGCGAGCTGGTATGCGGCATCGGGGCAGATGCTGCCGCCCTATGACAGCGCCGCGACGCTCGACCGGTTGGAAGCCGCGATCGCTGCATGCGGCGCGAAGAGCCTGTGGTGCCTGGGCGACAATTTCCACGACAGCCGCGGCGCGCAGCGGCTGGATGTCCGGCTGGCAGAGCGGCTCGAGAGCCTGTCGCGCCGGATCGCGGTCCACTGGGTCACCGGCAACCACGATAGCGCGCTGGATGCGGGCTTTGGCGGGCAGGTGGTGGACGAGGCGGTGCTGGGCGGCCTCGCGTTGCGGCACCGCGCCGAATCAAGCCGCAGCGTGCCTGAACTTTCGGGGCATTTTCACCCGCGCCTGAGGGTGCGGCTGCGCGGCCGGATGGTGTCGCGGCCGTGCTTCGTACGCTGCGCCGAGCGCTTGATCCTGCCCGCCTTCGGATCGCTGACGGGGGGAATGGATGCGGGCGATCCGGCCATATTGGGGGTAATGGGCGAGGCCCCCCAGGCGGTTGTCGCTACGGAAAGCAAGGCCCTGGCGTTCTATCTTCAAAAAACCGCAGATTTGCGCGCCTGACGCGCCCCCCGGGCGTGTGTTGCGTTTTTGCGACAATCGGCTGCATTTTTGCGGGAGACCCGCGCAAATGCTGGATTTGAGGCCGATTTGGTCTAACGTGAGCGTCAAGGCGGCAAAATAGCCGTCACGCTGAACCAAATCAGGAGAGAGATATGCCCAAGCGTTTCGGCACCACCAGCCGTGTGTCCCTCATGCTTTCCGCCGGCCTTGTCGCCATGGCCAGCCCGGCCCTCGCTCAGGAAGCCGCAGGCGAAGACGGCATCAACGACAGCAACACCATCGTCGTCGTCGCCCAGGGTCGCGAGCAGCTGCTCTCCGATGTTCCGGTCGCGGTGTCGGCGGTCAATGCCGAAACGCTCGAAAACACCGGCGCCAACGATATCCGCCAGCTCAACCAGGTCGTCCCCTCGCTGCTCGTGTCCTCGACCGGCAACGAAGCGAACGGATCGGCGCGTATCCGCGGTATCGGTACCGTCGGCGACAACCCGGGCCTTGAAAGTTCGGTCGCGGTGTTCATCGACGGCGTCTACCGTTCGCGTTCGGGCATCGGCCTCAACGAACTGGGCGAGATCGAGCGGGTCGAGGTCCTGCGCGGACCCCAGGGCACGCTGTTCGGCCGCAACGCATCTGCCGGTATCATCTCGATCTATTCCAAGAAGCCCGAATTCGAATTCGGCGGCTTTGGCGAGGCGACCTACGGCAATTTCGACAACATCCGTCTGCAGGCGGGCCTCACTGGCCCGATCACGCAGGATCTGGCCGCCCGCATCGACGGTGTCTTCGAAAAGCGCGACGGCTTTCTGCAGGACGTCACCAACAACATCGATCTGAACAACCGCAACCGCTATTTCGTCAAGGGACAGCTGCTGTGGGAGCCCACCGACGAGGTGTCGTTCCGGCTGATCATGGATTATACCAACCGTGACGAACGCTGCTGCGGCGCGGTATATCTCGGCCGGGACTTCAACCCGCTGATCGGTGACCTCAACAACCCGTCGGCGCCGCTGACGCCGCTCCAGGCCAATGGCAACAACATCATCAACGTGCTGCGCGATCTGGGCCAGCCGCTCAACTCGTTCAACAACCCCTTCAGCCGCCAGACCAACGTCACCCGCGGTCGCAACTACAACGGCAGCACCAAGGACGGCGGTATCTCGCTTGAGGTCAACTGGGACATGGGCGGCGCATCGCTGACCTCGATCACCGGCTACCGCGAGTACAAGAACAGCCAGGCCGGCGACATCGACTACAGCGCGGTCGACATCCTGTATCGTTCCGATGACGAGGACGCGCAGTTCCGCCAGTTCAAGACCTTCACCCAGGAACTGCGGCTGCAGGGCGAGGCGTTCGACGGCAAGCTGGACTGGCTGGTCGGTGCCTATTATGCCGACGAAGACCTGACCGTCCGCGACAATCTGCGCTTCGGCAACCAGTACGGCCGCTTCGCGAGCTGCCGCCTGATCTCGGGTGGCGGTCTGGCAGGCCTGTACTCGCCGAACTCGCCCGGTTGCGTCGGTGCTCGTCCCGCGCTGTTCGGCGCGGCCTCGCCGATCATCTTCGGAGCGCTCGACCGGCTCGACAGCATCAACGATCGCGGTTCGATCAGCGATCGCTATTTCCAGAACAGCCGCAACTATGCGTTCTTCACCCACAACATCGTGCACATCACCGACCGGCTCGATCTGACGCTGGGCCTGCGCTACACCAACGAGCGCAAGCGCTTCAACGCGACCTTCAGCAACGACAACACCGCGTGCGTCCAGAACCAGGCCGCACTGACCGGCTTCCTCACCAACCCGGCGCTCGCTGCGGTGGCAGGCGGCATCATCGGCCTGTCGTGCCAGGGCAACTCGACTGCGGAACTCAACGGCGTGTCGATCAACGATCGTCGCAGCGAGAACGAGTTCACCGGCACCGCGGTGCTGTCGTGGAAGGTCACCGACGATCTGCTGCTCTATGGCAGCGCCTCGCGCGGCTACAAGGCTGGCGGCTTCAACCTCGACCGCTCGGCGCTCAAGGGCCCGATCGTTGCGCCGCTGGGCCAGGTTCCCACCACCACCTTTGCTTCGGTCGGCGGTGCGCAGGCGCTGGTGCGCAACCTGCAGTTCGACCAGGAAATCGTCGATGCCTTCGAACTGGGCATGAAGTATTCGAGCGGTCCGCTGACCGTGAACCTGGCACTGTTCCGCCAGCAGTTCGAGAACTTCCAGCTCAACACCTTCAACGGAACCGTGTTCCTGGTGCAGACCGTCAATGGCTGCTCGGCCAACCTCAATGGTGCGGATCGTGACCAGAACCTGTCGCCGGCCGGCGCGAACTTCAACGCCAACGCCGCGACCACCGGCGCGTGCGCACCCGGCGACACGACCTATGGCGTAGTCGCGCAGGGCGTCGAACTCGAAGCCTCGATCAACCCGGCACGCAACTTCACCGTCAACGGCGGCGTGACCTATGCCCAGACCAAGTATCGCAACAACCTGGTCGGCAACAAGACCGGTGCTGCGCTGGATCCGGCGCTCCGCCTGCTGCCCGGCGACAACCTGTCGAACGCGCCCGAGCTGACGCTGACCGGTTCGATGGCCTGGACCCCGGATATCGGCGACAGCGGCCTGTCGGGCCTGGTCTATGTCGACACCCGCGTCACCGAGGGCTTCAACACCGGATCGGATCTGTTCCCGCAGAAGGAACAGCCCAGCTTCGTGGTGGTCAACGCCCGTGTCGGCCTGCGCGGACCCGATCAGAAATGGGCGCTCGAACTGTGGGCACAGAACCTGTTCAACGAAGATTTCACCCAGGTCGCGTTCAACAGCCCGTTCCAGGCTGGCGGTACCGCGGCACCGTTCGTCGATCCGCAGTTCCCCGTTGGTCGCCAGATCTTCTCGGCGTTCCTTGCCGAGCCTCGCACCTATGGCGTAACGCTGCGCACGCGCTTCTGACAACAGCCTCGATCTGACAAAGGGCCCCGTCTGCACGCGCAGGCGGGGCCCTTTGTCGTCCTGGCCTAGCGTGCCGCCTCGCCCCGGCCGTGGCGCGCCAGCGTGACCACCAGCACGGCCACCGAGCCCGCCATCAGACCGGCGGCAAGCACGAAGGGCGCACCGGGAAACAGCAATCCGCGATCATCGGCATAAGCGGCGAACACCCCGGTCATCATCGGCGGGCCGATGATCGCGGTGAGGCTGATCACGCTGGCGATCGCGCCCTGCAATTCGCCCTGAGCATCCTCGGCCACGCGCGGGCTCATCAGCTGCTGCATGGCGGGAAAGCACATGCCCGGAACGCAACCGATGACCATGCCCAGGATGACCACCGGCGTGCTGGGCGCAAACGCCAGGATGAGGAACGAGGGCACCGCAAAGCTGAGGCTCACCGTGGCGGTCCGCACCGGGCCGAAGCGGGCGATCATCCGGCCCGAGAGCACGCCCTGGGTGAGCACCAGCAATGTTCCGAACAGCGCCACGGTCATCCCCGTGATCGCGGGCGTCCAGCCGAACTTGAGCGTGCCGTAATATGCCCAGACCGACAGCTGCGACTGGCTGGCGAGCTGCATCAGGAAAATCGCGCCGAGGCATCCGATGACCAGCGGGATCCGCGCCATGCGCACCAGCGTGCCGAACGGGTTGGAGCGGAAAGGATCGAACCGCCGGCGCTGCGCGGGATCGAGTGTCTCCTCGAAGCGCAACAGCCCGAACACCACCCCGATCAGGCAAAGTACAGCCGCCGCGATGAACGGCAGCCGGTCGCCGAACTGGCCGATCAGCCCGCCTATCGCCGGGCCCAGCACGAAGCCGGCAGCGCCTGCGCCCCCCAGCATCCCGAAGGCGGCGCCGCGGCGTTCGGGCGCGATGCTGTCGGCAATGCAGCTGTTGGCGGCGGCATAGCTTGCCCCCATGATGCCAGACACCAGCCGTCCGACGAACAGCCAGGTGATATCGGGCGCGGCGGCCATCAGCGCGTAATCGACGCCCAGCAGCGCGAGAGTCGCGAGCAATACGGGTCGTCTGCCGAACCGGTCGCTGAGGCCGCCGATGACCGGAGCGAACAGGAACTGCATCGCGGCATAGGCGAACAGCAGCCAACCGCCGAGCATCGCGGCCCGGTCGATGCCTTCGCCGGTGAGCTGCTGGATCAGCGAGGGCATCACCGGAACGATGAGCCCGATGCCGGCCATGTCGATGAACACGATTGAGGCCAGCACCACAAGGTTGCGATTGATCACGGCGGACCTTCCTGGAGATAACGGAAAGTCTCGGCCTGTGGACCGCGGCCGAGTCTGGAAACGAGAGCAGCCCGATCAACCACATCGCATGTGTGCGGTCCAGCGCGTTTTGCGCCGGTCCCCGGGCGCTATTCGTCGTCGGCAGCCGCCTGCACCGCGCGTGGCTTGCGGCCCTGCGCGATGACGTACCATTCGCTGCTGGCCTTGCGGCTGGCAGGCGGCTTGGCATGCTTGACCGATTTGAAGTGCTGCTTGAGCAAGGCGAGCAGCTCGTTGTCGGTGCCGCCCGCCAGCACCTTGGCAACGAACGCGCCGCCTTCTGCGAGGTTATCGACCGCAAAATGCGCCGCAGCTTCCACCAGGCCCATGGTGCGCAGATGGTCGGTCTGCTTGTGGCCCACGGTGTTGGCCGCCATGTCGGACAGGACAAGGTCGGGCTGCGCGCCCAGCGCCTCGATCAGCGTGTCGGGCGCATGGTCCGCCATGAAATCCATCTCGAAGATGGTGACGCCCTCGATCGGGTCGACCGGCAGCAGATCGATCCCCACCACGGCGGCCTTGGGGTTGATCCGCCGGATCAGCTGCGCCCAGCCGCCCGGGGCAATCCCCAGATCGATGATGTGCCGCGCTTTGCGCACCAGCGAGAACTTTTCGTCCAACTCGACCAGCTTGTAGGCCGCGCGGCTGCGATAGCCGTCGGCCTTGGCCTTGCGCACATAGGGGTCGTTGAGCTGGCGCGAGAGCCAGCGGTTGGACGAGGCGGTGCGGCCCTTGGCGGTCTTCACCCGCTGGTGCAGTGCATCGCCATAGCGTCCGGTGGGCTTGCGCGCGCTTGAGCCGGGCACCTTCTTGCTGCCGCCGGTACCGCTGCCGTCCTTGCTTCCGCCGTCCTTGCTTCCGCCGCCCTTGCTTCCGCCGTCCTTGCCGTCGCTACCGCTCATGTCCTGCTTCCGTGTTGGGCCTGCGCGGTCGGGGAGGATGGCAGCGGCGCATCGCGGCCCATCAGCGCGCGCAAAATGCCCTCGCGGATGCCGCGGTCGGCCACGCCCAGCCGTACCGCGGGCCAGATGTCGAGAATCGATTCGAGGATCGCGCAGCCCGCCACCACCAGATCGGCGCGCTCCTTGCCGATGCACGGCAGTTCGCGGCGCTGCTGCAGGCTCAGCCCCGCGAGCCGGGCGCTGATCGCGCGCATCGATTCGGACGGCACGATCAGCCCGTCGATTGCATCGCGGTTGTAGCAGGGCAGGTCGAGATGCAGGCTGGCAAGCGTCGTCACCGTGCCGCTGGTGCCCAGCAGCCGCCGGTCGTCGTCTGCCAGCTGCGGCAGGCGCCGGGCGAAGGGGGCAAAGCTTTCCACCACGCGCGCGCGCATCCGGCGATACGCCGCATCGCGGGCCTGTGCGTCATCGGGGTCGAACGATTCGCTCTCGGTCAGCGTCACCACGCCCCAGGGCACGCTCATCCAGTCGAGGATGTCGGGCACCGGTCCCGAGCTGTCGACCAGCACCAGTTCGGTCGATCCGCCGCCGATGTCGAAGATCAGCGCGGGGCCGTCGCCGGGCTCGAGCAGGATGTGGCAGCCCAGTACCGCCAGCCGTGCCTCTTCCTCGGCGGTGATGATGTCGAGCACGATGCCGGTTTCGCGGCGCACGCGCTCGATGAAATCGGGGCCGTTGCTCGCCTTGCGGCAGGCTTCGGTCGCGACAGAGCGCGCCAGTGCGACATGGCGGCGGCGCAATTTGTCGGCGCAGATCGACAAAGCTGCGACCGCACGGTCCATCGCCGCATCGCTCAGCCGCCCGGTCTGGCCAAGGCCTTCGCCCAGCCGCACGACTCGCGAGAACGCATCGACGACGACAAAACCGTCGGCCGCCGGCTTGGCGATCAGCAGTCTGCAATTGTTGGTGCCAAGGTCGATCGCCGCATAGGCGCGGCGCGCGTTCCAGTTGCTGCGGTCCGCCATGCGGCCGTGCGTGGCGTTGCCCGGGCCATGACCGGCCTGTTTCGTGCTGCGCTGTCTTGCCGCATTCCGGCCACCGATGGCGGGTTTCGCCAGTTCGCCCGAGGCTGCCCCTGGATCGTCAGAGTGCGGTGCCGACGGTTCAGCCTGCGGCAACGGTGTCGATCGCTCCACCATGCCAAGTTGCTCTTTTTTCTCATCCGGTCCTGCCCGCGCGGCCAATATGCCCGCGCATCGCCGGTACTTGGGGCCAAGGCTAGCCAATATGGCGCTTCAGCGCAAGCACGGCGCCCATGCTGCCCCTTTTTGGGTCTTGACCCTCTTTGCCGAGACGCTTAATGGCGGGCGCTCCATTGCCCCTTCGTCTAATGGTAAGACCACGGACTCTGACTCCGTTAATCAAGGTTCGAATCCTTGGGGGGCATCCAATTTTCCCGATATATATTGAATAACCAGCGCATGATGTTCGCCGTTTGCACGGCTTGGACGCTTGCTCCAGATCACCACGCATTTCCGCTCGTTTCCAGGCGGTGGATGGTGTTCCAGCAGTTCCCTGCAGCAACGATACGGCATAACCCCAAGCGCGCGATCTGATTCGCGGCTGCCGTGATAGCCAAGCTTGATCTGCCCGAAGCCTGAGCAGTCCAGGCCGTTACGGTCCAATGTCCCTTAAGTGGTCCCGAACACTTGTCGCGTCAGAACCTCTGCGAAAGAGTGATTTATCGGCCGGTCGGAGGGCCGCTCAGCAGGGAAGAGGCCATCTTTCCACCCTGTCGTGCCACCGTTCGTTCCCATATCAGCAACTTCGTTCCTCGAATGGATCATTCGCGTCGCATATGTCCGAACGCACGCATGCCGGCAACAAACCGCGACTTGCCGCTCCCGTCAGTCAAATTACCCGGCGGTTCGCAAGGGGGCGAGATGTGTTTACGCCAAATCAAGCTTGCAGGTCCTCCAGCCCAACGGCCTGCAACCTGCATCCCATTGTCTCCACGAGGCCACGGGGTGGCAGCAAACTTCCCGTGTTATTTCATCGGCATCGGTTGAAGCCTGGACCGCGGACCGCGCGGCCCGGCGTGGCGCCGGTGGGTTCGCCGTCGCGCAGCGCGGCGACGCCGTTGACGAGCACGTCGCGCATACCGATCGCGTAACGGTGGGGAGCCTCAAACGTAGCCGTATCGGCGATGGTGGCAGGATCGAACACCACAACATCGGCGAAATACCCCGGCCTGAGCGCGCCACGGTCCGTGATCGACAGATTGCGCGCGGGCAGCCCCGACAGGCGATGCACTGCCTCAGCCAGCGTGATCAGCTTCTCGTCGCGGACATAGTGGCCAAGCAGCCGGGCAAAATTGCCATAAGTGCGCGGGTGTGCGCCCGATTTGAGAAATACGCCCTCGGCAGATTGCGAGGCCGCGTCCGAGCCGAAGCTCATCCAAGGCAGCTTGACCTGTTCGCGGACATTGTCCTCGGACATCAGGAAGTACACTGTTCCGACGCGCGTGCCGTCCTCGATCACCAGATCCATCGCGGTCTGCTCGGGCGACTGGTTGCGCATCGCTGCGACTTCCGCCAGCGTCTTGCCGGTAAGAGGCTTGAGCGCGGGGTTCTTGAAGCCCACGAGGATCATCTTGTCCGCGCCGGCGCCGTGAAACAGGTTTTCCCAGTCGCTACCCGGCGCCTTCATCTCGGCTGCAACGCGCGCGCGGATGGCGGGGTCCTTGAGCCGCTCGATCCACGCCTCGACCCCGCCGGCCTGCACCCAGGTCGGCATCGCTGCATCGAGCCCGGTGGCACCTGCGGTATAGGTATACATGTCCGCGGTGATCCTGAGGCCTTCGCTCCGCGCCGCCTCGATCTGCCGGACCACGGCTTCGCGCTTGGCATGGTTGTCCTTGCCTGCCATCTTGAGATGATAGATTTCCGCAGGGGCCCCCGAACGGCGCGATATCTCGATCAGCTCGGCTACTGCCTGCTCGATCCGGTCGCCTTCCGACCGCATGTGGCTGATGTACATGCCACCGCAGCGCCCGGCCTCTTTGGTCAGCGCGACCAGCTCGTCGGTCTCGGCGTACGAGCCGGGCGCGTAGATCAGCGAGCTGCCGACGCCCATCGCGCCCTCGTTCATCGCCTCGCGGACCAGCGTGCGCATCCGTGATAGCTGTTCGGGGTTTGGATCGACATCGCCTTCGCCCAGCTCGTGTACCCGCACCGTCGCTGCGCCGACGAAGCTGGCCACATTGGTCGCGACGCCGCGCTTTTCGAGATAGCTCAGATAATCGCCGAGGGTGGTCCATTCGATCGGGAATTTGAGATCGCCCTGGCGCGCGGTCTCGTCCGCCTTCATCTTGGCGTTGACCGGTCCCATCGACCAGCCTTCGCCCATGACTTCAAGCGTAACCCCCTGGCGGATGTCGCTCTGGCTGCGCGGATCGATGATCAGCGATTCGGTCGCCCAGCTCAGCATGTTGATGAACCCGGGCGCCACCGCCATGCCGCGCGCCGAGATTTCGCTGCGGCCTGCACCCTCGACCGTGCCGACTGCGACGATCCGGTCGCCGTTGATCGCGACATCGCCCGTTGTCGGCGCTGAACCTGTGCCATCGTAGATGGTGCCGCCGCGGATGACGACGTCATAGCGGGCAGGGGAACCTTGGGTGCTCGCGCACCCTGCCAGGGCAAAGGGCAGGATGGCAGCAGTCGCGTACCGCGTGATCAACCGGCGCAATTTCATGTCACCATCTCCGCAAGTCTGCCGAACACTGCGGACGCATCATCCGTGCAGGCTCATCAGGGAATCCATCAGGCCGTCATCGGCGCTCGAACACACGCCCAGCACCAGCGCCTCTTCGCAGCCTTCGGCGACGACATAGGCATCGCCCATCGACGAATCGAGATAGATTCCCTGGCCGGCGGTGAGCGCGACGGCATCGTAGAATTCGGTGTGAATCTCGACCTCGCCTTCGATGACGTAGATGAACTCCTCGCCATGGTGGCGCACCAGATCTCCGAACTCGCTGGCGCTGCGCGCGCGGATGCGGGTGATGATCGGGATCATCCGCTTCTGACGAAGGTCGGTGCACAGATAATGGTAATCGTAATTGTCGGTGGTAACCCGCACCGCCTTGTCGATGGTCCCGATGCTGCGGCGACCGGTCACGCGCGGGGCGGGTTCTTCCTGCGATTCGGCGAACAGGTCCGACATGCGGATGTTGAGCCGCTGGCTGAGTTGCTGGAGCTTGTCATAGCTCAACGTCAGCCGGTCGTGCTCGACCTTGGACAGCGTCGATACCGGGATACCCGACTTTGCGCTCATCTGCTTGAGCGTCCAGCCATTGCGCGCACGGATATCGCGCATCACTGTTCCCAAAGTCGGCGGGGAGGAACGATCCGCCATCAAAAAATCCAATCGTTGTTTGACAATTTTCTAATCAGGATCATTATGTCCCTATCGGGCTAACAGTTGTTAGCTATTGGTAAGCCGTCGCGTCGCAAGCTGCAAGCATGTCGCGTGGGTATTCAGGGACAAAAGGGGAGTGCAATGCGTTTCATCCGCAAGGCGATGATCGGGCTGGCCGCTCTGGCGGCGTTGCCGCTGGTCGCGCAAGGGCCCGCGCCGCAGCCGAAAGCTGAAAAACTGGCGACGGCGGCGGTCAACGCTGACACAGGTGCAGCTTCGGCCAACCCGCTCAACAGCGCCGATGTGGAAGCGTGGCTCGACGGGTTCCTCCCTTATGCGCTCGAAAAGGGCAAGATCCCTGGCGCAGTCGTTGTCGTGGTCAATGGCGACGGAGTCGTGCTGCAGAAGGGCTATGGCTATTCGGACGTTGCCAAGCGCACCCCGGTCTCGCCTGAGACAACGCTTTTCCGGCCCGGCTCGGTCTCCAAACTGTTCACCTGGACCGCGGTGATGCAGCAGGTCGAGGCGGGCAAGCTCGACCTCGACAAGGACGTGAACAGCTATATCGATTTCAAGATTCCGCCGTTCGAGGGCAAGCCGATCACGCTGCGGCATATCATGACGCACACCGCAGGCTTCGAGGAATCGGTGCGCCACCTGATCAGCAGCGATCCCAAGGCTGCGATGACACTCAAGAAGCAGATGCCGCTGGCGCTGCCCGAGCGGGTGTTCGCTCCCGGAACCACGCCTGCTTACTCGAACTATGCCACCGCGCTTGCCGGCTATATTGTCGAGCGGGTCAGCGGCGAGCCCTTCGACGACTATATCGACAACCATATCTTCGACCCGCTGGGAATGGCGCATTCGTCGTTCCGCCAGCCGCTTCCGGCAAAGCTCGTCCCGCTGATGTCGAAGGGCTATCCCGATGTCACGCAGAAGCCCGAGCCCTTCGAGATAGTCATTCCCGCGCCTGCCGGCAGTCTTTCATCGAGCGGCGAGGACATGGGCAAGTTCATGATCGCGCATCTCAATCAGGGCGGCGTGCTGCTCAAACCCGAGACCACCCGGATGATGCACGACTTCCGCGCGCCCGGAATCGCCAACCTCAACACGATGGCGCTGGGTTTCTACGAACAATGGGTCAACGGCCAGCGCGCGATCGCGCATGGCGGCGATACCGTGTGGTTCCACAGCTATCTGTGGCTGTTCCCCGAATCGGATATCGGCCTGTATATCTCGATGAACAGCGCAGGTGCCGAAGGCGCCGCAGGCGGCGTCCGCAGCGCGCTGTTCCACAAGTTCGCCGATCGCTATCTTCCCGGCGATGAGCCCATGACCCCGATCGATGCCAAGACCGCGCGTGAACACGCGGCATTGGTGGCTGGCACCTATGTCTCCAGCCGCGGATCGTTCACCAACTTCCTCAGCGTGCTGGGGCTGCTGGGGCCGACCAGCATCATGCCCACCGAAAACGGATCGATCAGCCTGCCCGGGCTCGACGGCCTCAGCGCCGCCGCGCGCGACTGGGTCGAGGTCGAGCCATTCGTCTGGCGCGACCGCAACACCGGAGAGCGGCTGGTTGCCGAGGTCAAGGATGGCAAGGTCGTCCGGGTCAGCATGGACGCGGTTTCGCCGTTCATGATGCTGACCCCGGTACCCGCAGCGGTGAACACCGACTGGATCAACCCCGCCTTGATCTTCGCGCTTGCCATCGTCGTGCTGACTGCATTGGCATGGCCGGTGCGCGCGCTGGTCCGGCGCAACTTCGCTGCCGCCATGCCGTTCGAAGGCAGGGCGCGCACCGCCTATCGGCTGTCGCGCCTGTTCGCCTGGCTGGTGATCGCAGCGGTGGTCGGATGGATGGCGCTGATCCTCACCTTTTCGGCCGATATCGGCGCGATTGGTGGTCCGCTCGACTGGCTCATCCATCTGCTGCGCATCCTCACGCCACTGGCAAGCTTCGGCCTGCTGCTGACTGCGGGTTGGTATGGCTGGCTTGTCTGGACCGGCAAAAGGCGCTGGACGACCAAGCTTGGTGCAACGCTGCTGGTGCTCGCGGCGCTGCCATTGGTCTGGGTCACCGTGGTGTTCAACCTCTATGGCACCAACATGGTGTATTGATGGCACTGCAGACACAGACGGCGCTGACGCTCGACCTTCGGGTCGAGCGCTTCGCTTACCACCAGCCGTTCCGCATCTCGGGCCATGTCTTCACCGAAACCGCCTTGCTGGTAGCAACCCTGTCCGATGGGCAGCATGTCGGGCGCGGCGAGGGGGCGGGGGTTTATTACCTGGGCGATGATATCGATAATATGCTCGCGCAGGCGACCAGCGTGCGCGAAGCAATCGAGCGCGGGGCGAGCCGCCAGGATCTGCAGGAAATGCTTCCGCCCGGAGGCGCGCGCAATGCGCTCGACTGCGCCTATTGGGATCTCGAGGCGAAGCAGGTCGGACGTCCGGTGCGGGAACTGGCAGGGCTTGAATCCCCCCGGCCGTTGCTGTCAACGCTGACGCTTGGCGCCGACACGCCCGCGGCGATGGCGGCGGCAGCCCAGGCGCTCGATCCGCTCGCGCCGGTCAAGGTCAAGCTTACCGGCGATCTCGACGACGACATCGCCCGGCTCGAGGCGATCCGCGCTGCGCGGCCCGAGGCGTGGCTCGGCGTCGATGCCAATCAGGGTTACGATATCGGCACGCTCGCCAGCCTGATGCCGGTGCTGATCGGCTTGCGCATCGCGCAGCTCGAACAGCCGCTCAAGCGCGGACGCGAGAGCGATCTCGACGGCTTCAAGCGGTCGATCCCGTTCGTTGCCGATGAAAGCGCAGTCACGCTGGCCGACACCGCAAGCCTCGTCGGCAGGTTCGACATGGTCAACATCAAGCTCGACAAATGCGGCGGGCTTACCGAGGGCCTGGCGATCGCGCGCGAGGCGCGGTTGCTCGGGCTTGGCGTGATGGTGGGCAACATGATGGGTTCCAGCCTGTCGATGGCGCCATCGTTCTTGCTCGGCCAGCTGTGCGACATCGTCGACCTCGACGGCCCAACCTTCCTTGCACGCGATCGCGTGCCGGGCGTGAGCTATCGCGATGGCCGCGTGCATTGCCCGTCAGAAATTTGGGGCAACTGACATCAGCCTTTGCCAGCGACGCAGCCACTTGAGAATTTTCTCTCCCCTGTCATCCCACGAGGGTTGACAAGTTTCTGTTTAGAGTAAAATATCTCCAATAAGAAAATAGGTGCCAAGACGGGTGCCAATCAGGACAATCAAGCGAAGTCCGACGGATAGAGTGCGTCCAAGGCATTCGCCTGCCCGGAGGCTAGAGCACATCAACGTTCAATAGGGAGCGAACGCGCGCTGCCCGGCGGAAAACTCCGCCCGGAGCAGGCAGTCGCTCAAAGGGGAGATCATGATGAAGAACGCACTTTTGGCCGCCGGAAGCACCTTGGCGATGTGCACCGCAATGCCTGCTTTTGCCCAGGATTCCGCCGATACGGCCGCGCGAGATGGCAATGAGATCGTCGTTACCGCGCAGAAGCGCACCGAACGGCTGCAGGATGTTCCAATCTCGATCAGTGTCGTTACCGGCGAGCAGATGCAGCAGAGCGGAGGATCACAGCTCACCGATTATGCTGCTTATGTTCCCGGGCTGCAGGTCGATAACGCCGGCTCGCCCGGCCGCTCGACGCTGTCGCTGCGCGGCGTCGCGCCGATCGGCCCCAGCGCCACGGTCGGCATCTATCTCGACGATGCGCCGATCGGGTCGAGCGGCATCTACAACCGCTCGCAGATCTTCACGCTCGACCTTTTGCCCTATGATATCGAACGGCTCGAAGTGCTGCGCGGACCGCAGGGCACGCTCTACGGTGCGAGCTCGATCGGCGGCCTGTTCAAGTACGTCACCGTCCAGCCTGACCTTCGCGATCTCAAGGCAAAGGCCACCGGCGAAGTGTTCACCATCTCGAATGCCGACGATATGGGATGGGCGGCCAGCGCAATGGTCAGCGTGCCGATCATCGCGGACGAGCTGGCAGTCAGCGGCAGCTACTCGCGCCGCGAAACGCCCGGGTTCATCGACAACATTCTGACCGGCGAGAAGGACGTCAACGACGCAGTCCAGCAGGGAGCGCGCGCCGCCTTGCTATGGCAGCCCGACCCTGCGCTGACCATCAAGCTGAGCGCGATCTGGCAGAAGACCGATTCGGACAATCAGGGTATTTTGTATGAAGGATTCGGCGGTACGCCTCTGGCAGCCGGAGCTGCGTTCCTGAGCACCAACAATCAGCTGGCCGATCCCTTCAACAGCGAGTTCCAGTATTATTCGGGTTCGATCGCGTATGATTTCGGCTTTGCCGAGCTGAGCTCGACGACGTCGTACAGCAAGCTCGATATTTTCGAGGTCAGCGATGCCAGTCGCGTCTTTGGCGGAGCCTTCGGCGGACTGGCGCCATTCCCGTCCGAACTGCTTCAGAAGAAGTTCACCGAAGAGGTTCGCCTGACGTCGGCACCGAGCACCAGCTTCGAATGGATGGTCGGCTTCTTCTTCACCGACGAGGACAACACCCACAGCCAGATCGTGCGTGCGCTCGATTTTTCGCTCAATCCGATCCCGGGAGTCGATCCCTTTGCGATCGTGGGTCTGCCCAACACCTACAAGGAATACGCCGTCTTCGGCAACGCGACCTGGAAACTCAGCGAGGCGTTCCACCTCACCGGCGGCCTGCGCTGGGCGCGCAACGACCAGACCTTCACCCAGCTTACGGAAATTCCGCTGGCAGGCCTGAGCATCGGCGGCGATGGTACATCGCGCGAAGAGGTGGTGACCTATAGCGTCAGCCCGCAGTTCATCATCAATCCCGACACGATGGTCTACGCCCGGGTCGCAACCGGCTATCGTCCGGGTGGGCCGAACGTCGCGTTGCCGGGTTTCCCGACGACAGTCGGTTCGGAGCGGGTGACCAGCTATGAAGCGGGTATCAAGGCTGCGTTTCTCGATCGTGCCGTCTCGATCGATGCATCGGTGTTCATGCTCGATTGGGACGATCTGCAGACGTCTGCGCCCTTTGCCGGCGGGATCAACGGCTTGGTCAACGCCGGGACGGCGCGCAGCAAGGGTGTCGAAGCCGCCTTGCGGATTCAGCCCGTTGCCGGGCTAAGCTTTGGCTGGAACTTTGCCTATACCGACGCGACCTGTACCGAAACGACCGCCGCCTGCACCGATGGCGACCAACTGCCCAACGTTCCCAAGGTGTCCACGGCAATGACCGCCGACTATGCGTTTGCACTGGGTGATTCCGCCAGTGCGCGGGTCGGAGGATCGGTCCGCATTGTCGGTGACCGGATTTCGGCGGTCGAGAGCTCGCCGCTGGCAGTGCCGGTCGAGGGCTTTGCCACGCTCGATCTCAACGCCGCAGTCACCTTTGGTGAGCGTTGGACCGTGCGAGCCTATGCCCGTAACCTGACAAACGAGGAGGGGCGGATCACCACCAATGTAGCAACAACCAACCCCGGCTTCCTGGCAACCATACCCTTGCAGCCGCGCACCTTTGGCGTCGCGCTTGACCTGTCGTTTTGACGCACGGAGTTTGATGAATGAACGCGCCCATGATGCGTCTGGCTGAAAGCCTGGCTCTGCCGCAGCCTTATCTGCTCTTTCTGGGCGACACCACCGAACGGGGTTATGCCAAGACCGCATTGGGGCTTGCTGACTGGGCCGCAGACCGCTGTGTCGGCGAGTACTGGGTCGACGGCTGCACGGTGACGACCGGGCTTGCCCGGATGTCTCCGGCAGAGGCGCGCGCGGCTGGGGCGCAGTCGCTGGTCATCGGCGTTGCCAACCAGGGCGGGCTGATCGGCCCGACCTGGATTGCCGCGCTGATCGAGGCGATGGAGGCGGGGCTGGATATCGTCAGCGGGCTGCATGTCCGGCTGGCCAGCATCCCTGCGCTTGCTGAAGCGGCATGCCGCACCGGCCAGCGGCTGATCGATGTGCGTACCCCGCCCGCCAATATCCCGATCGGCACCGGCCGCAAGCGCAGCGGCAAGAGGCTGCTCACCGTCGGCACCGATTGCGCACTGGGCAAGAAATACACTGCGCTGGCGCTGCACCGGGCGTTCGTGGCGCGCGGCATCGACGCCGATTTCCGCGCTACCGGTCAGACCGGGATCATGATCGCGGGTGGCGGCGTTCCGATGGATGCGGTGATATCCGATTTCGAGGCGGGGGCTGCCGAGATGCTCAGCCCCGATGCCGCGCCCGATCACTGGGACCTGATCGAGGGCCAGGGATCGATCTTCAACCCCGCATATGCTGCGGTCTCGCTCGGCCTGCTCCACGGCAGCCAGCCCGACACGTTCGTGGTCTGCCACGATCCGTCGCGCAAGGTCATCCTGGGGATGGAAAGCTTTGCGCTGCCGAGCATTGAGGAGGTCATCGATCTCACCGTCCGCCTGGGCAGCCGCACCAATCCCGCGATCCGCTGCACCGGCGTCAGCCTCAACACCTCGAGCATGGGTGCGGAAGAGGCGGATGCCTATATGGCCTCCGAAAGCGCGCGCCTCGGACTCCCGGTTGCCGACCCGATCCGCGGCGGGGCAAGATTCGATGCGCTCGTGAACAGCTGCCTGTCATGATCGCTGCAGCGCCTGCCAAAAGGGCAAGCTGGTTCCAGCGGTTCCTGCTCCCCGGGCTGGCGCTCAAGGCGGTGATCATTGGCGGCGGCTATGCCACCGGGCGCGAACTTGCCGAATATTTCGTGCCCGCGGGGCCCTGGGGCGGGCTTGCGGCGATGCTGCTGGCGACGCTGATCTGGACCGTGGTCGCGGCGATCACCTTCATGCTTGCGCGCGCGCTGCACGCCTATGACTATCGCAGCTTCTTCAAGGCGCTGCTCGGGCCGGGCTGGATCGCGTTCGAGATATCCTATCTGATATTCGTCATCCTGATCATTGCGGTGTTCGGCGCAGCGGCAGGCGAGATCGGCGCGGCAACCTTCGGCTGGCCTGGGTTCCTGGGATCTGCGGTGCTCGCTCTGGCGATTGTCGCGGCGACATCGCTGGGCGAAGGCGCGGTCGAGCAGCTGTTCAAATATGCCTCGATGCTGATCTATGCGGTCTATGCCCTGTTCCTGGTGTTCGCGCTGTCGAGCTTCGGCGACCGCATCGGCGCGACGTTTGCCGCAGCGCCGGCACCGTCGGGCAACTGGATGGCGGGCGGGCTGACCTATGCCAGCTACAACATCGTCGGCGCCGTGATCATCCTGCCAATGCTGCGCCACCTCACCAGCCAGCGCGACGCGATGGTCGCCGGGCTGATCGCAGGACCGCTGACCATGATCCCTGCGGTCCTGTTCTTCATCGCGATGATGGCCTTCTACCCTTCGATCGGTGCCGAGACGCTGCCTTCCGATTTCCTGCTGCGGCAGATGGCGGTGCCGGGCTTCCATTTCGTGTTCCAGATGATGATCTTCGTCGCCTTGCTCGAAAGCGGTGTCGGCGCGATCCATGCGATCAACGAGCGGATTGCAGGCGCACTCGAGGCGCGCTCGCGTCCCGAGCCTGGCGCCCTGGCGCGCGCCGCGATCGGCGCTGTGATCCTGACGGCTTGCATGTTCGTCGCCGCGCGGATCGGTCTGGTCGATCTGATTGCCAGCGGTTACCGCTTCCTCGCCTGGCTGTTCCTCGCGGTCTATGTCGTCCCGCTGCTCACGCTTGGCGTCTATCGCCTGATCCGTACCCCGAGTTCTTCGCCATCGGAGTTGCCTGCATGAAACGCTTCCATCTGCTCGCGGGCGCTCTGCTCGCGGCCGCTGCCGTGCCTGCCTGGGCCGAACCCCCCAAGGACATCGACCAGAGCGTCGAGGCGCTGCGCCAGAAGGTGGGCGCTCCGGGCGTGTCGATCGCGATCGTCGAGGGCGGCAAGACCACGCTGTCGCGCGGCTGGGGCGTGCGCAAGCTGGGCGACAAGGCTCCGGTTGATGCCGCAACCTTGTTCCAGACCGGATCGACCGGCAAGGCGCTGACCGCCGCGGTGCTGGCGATCCTGGTCGATGAAGGCAAGATCGCCTGGGACGATCCGGTGATCAAGCATATGCCGTGGTTCCGCATGCACGATGCCTGGGTGACGCGCGAGATCACGATCCGCGATCTGCTGGTCCATCGCAGCGGGCTGGGGCTGGGGCAGGGCGATCTGATGTTCGTCCCGCGCACCAATCTGACCCGCCGCCAGACCGTCGAGCGCGTCGCCTTCCTCAAGCCCAAGACCAGTTTTCGCTATTCCTACGCCTATGACAACATCCTCTATGCGGTGGCAGGACAACTGATCGAGGAGGTCACCGGCCAGACGTGGGAAGTGTTCATGCGCGACCGCGTGCTCAAAGCCGGCGGCATGAAGCACGCGACCAGCGACAGCAACGATCGCTTCCGCATCGCCAACCGCTCCTGGCCGCACGCGCGGCTTTCGGGGCCGTTGCGCGGGCTAGGCGACCAGCAGGTGCTCGACGAGCGCGACGAGCTCGGCCGCAACGGTGCGCCCGCGGGCGGCCTTGCGATGAGCGCTGACGACATGGCGGCGTGGCTCAAGATCCAGCTTGCGCAAGGCAAGTTGCCAGGCGGCAAGCAACTGTTCAGCGCGCAGCAGGCGAAGGAAATGTGGACGCCGGTGACTCCGATGGAGGTCACCCCGCTACCCGCCGAATTGAAACCCGCGCAGCCCAACAACCAGGCCTATGCGCTTGGCTGGCAGGTACAGGATTATCGCGGCCACCAGATCATCAGCCATGGCGGCGGGGTGTTCGGATCGATCACCCGCGTGGTGATGATCCCCGAACTCGATGTCGGCTTCGCGATCATGCTCAACTCCGAGGAGAGCGGAATGCTGCTCGGGCTTAGCTATGATCTGATCGATCACTATCTCGATGAACCCGACTTCGACTGGACCACCAAATGGCAGGACTGGTATCTGGCGCGGCTCGAGGACGGACGGAGGTATCTGGAGACGACGCAGACCGCGGCCGCATCGGGGGCGAAGGTCGGTCCCTCGCTCGATGTCGCGCGCTACGCCGGACGCTATCGTGATCCGTGGTACGGCGATGTCGTTATCGCCTCGACCCCACAGGGGCTGACGATCGATTTCACCTCGACCCCGCGCATGGTCGGGCGGCTCAAGCACTGGCAGTATGACAGCTTCGTCACCGAATTCGACGACAAGGCGATCGAGCCTGCCTATGTCACCTTCGCGCTTGATGCCGATGGCGCCATCACCGGGGTGACGATGAAGACCGTGAGCAAGATCGCCGATTTCAGCTGGGATTATCACGATCTGGACCTCAAGCCCGTGGAGAATTCCAAGTGAACCGTATCGCCATGCTCCTCGCCGCCACCGCGTTTTCCGCGTTGGCTGGTTGCGCCACCACGCCCAACGATGCAGGCGGCGATGCTGCCACGCTGCATAGCCGCATCCTCACGCTCGACACCCATCTCGATACCCCGCTGCATTTCGCGCGTCGTGGCTGGAGCTTTGCCGATCGCCACGATCTGGCGACCGATCTTGCCCAGCTCGATATCCCGCGGATGGAGGACGGCGCGCTCGATGGCGGGTTCTTCGTCACGTATACCGATCAGGGTCCGCTGACCGCCGAAGGCTATGCCGGCGCATTGGCGCACGCACGCGCGCGCTCGGACCTGATCGATGCCACGCTGGCAAAACACGCCGACCGCATTGGCACTGCGCTCACCGCCGCCGATGCCCGCCGCCTTAACCAGCAGGGCAAGCTGATCGCGTTCAAATCGATCGAGAACAGCTATCCGCTGGGAGAAGATATCTCGCTGCTCGCCGAGTTTCACGCCAAGGGCGTGCGCATGGCGGGGCCGGTGCATGGCAAGAACAACCAGTTCGCCGACAGCTCGACCGATACGCCGCGCTGGAATGGGCTGAGCCCGCTGGGCAGGAAATGGGTCGCGGAAATGAACCGGCTGGGCATGGTGATCGACGCCAGCCATTCATCCGACGCGACATTCGACCAGATGCTCGAGCTGTCGAAATACCCGATCATCCTCTCGCACTCGAGCCTGCGTTCGGCGAATGACCACCCGCGCAATCTCGACGAAGGCCGGTTGCGCGCGCTCGCCGCGAAGAACGGCGCGATGTGCGTCTCGACGATATACCTGTCCGAGATGAACATCACCCCCGAGCGCGCCAAACTGTTCGCGATGTATGAGCAGATTGGAACGATGCCCCCGGCGGAGCAGGCCGATCTCACCCGCCGCTGGCGTGAGCTCGATAAGACCGAGCAGATGTGGAATGCAGATTTCGAGAAGTTCATGGCGATGGCGCTGCGCGCGATCGAGGTCGCGGGCCCCGATCATATCTGCTTCGGCGCAGACTGGGATGGCGGCGGGGGCCTTGTCGGGATCGAGGATATCTCGGCGCAGCCCAAGATCACCGCGCGACTGAAAGCGGCGGGCTATTCGGACGCGGACATCGAGAAGATGTGGAGCGGCAATGTGCTGCGCATCCTTGAGGCGCAGGGCGGGGGAGCGGTCCGCTAGGCCGCTGCCCGCTCCCTTTCGGCCTGCTTCAGCTCATCGAGCCTGACGGACTGAACCAGCACGATCTGCTCGAGCTTGGCCGCGACGATCAGCGCATGCGCTTGCGCAAGGTCGCTTACGGTCAGGCTGATCGTCATCTTGTCATCCCCGACGCGCATCTGCAGCGCATCGGGGACCACGCTGCGCTGGGCGAAATAGCCCAGCACCCGGAGGAGCGACTGCGGATCGATCATCGCCTCGACCTCGAACCGCCAGTTCTCGCAGCTCATGCCGGTTGCATCTCGCGTGCGTTGGCGATCACCTGCTCGGCCATTTCATCGGCGACATGCGCGGGCGAGCGGCCTTCGGCGGCTGCGCGCGCGATCAGCAAGCCGACGCGTGGCGCGATGGCTGCGACCCGCTGGCCGACATGGCCCACATCCTCGCCCAGATACTCCGCCGACACGCTGATGATCCCGCCCGCGTTGACGACATAATCGGGCAAATAGACGATGCCGCGCTCCAGCAGCAGCGCAGCGACATCGGGGGAGGCGAGCTGGTTGTTGGCCGCGCCGCACACCAACCTGGCGGTGAGATTTGCGACGACATAGCGGGTCAGCGCGCCGCCCAGCGCGCAGGGCGCAAACACATCGGCATCTACCGAGGCGATCTGCTCGACTCCGACGACACTGGCACCGACCTCCTTCGCCAGCGCAAAACATCGCGCGGCATCGGTGTCGGCGATCACCAGCCGCGCGCCGGCGGCATGCAGGCGTCTACACAGATCCGCGCCGACATTGCCAACACCCTGGACGGCGACCGTCAGCCCATCGAGATTGCCGCGCAGCACCTGCGCCACGCCGGTCTGCATCGATTCGAACACGCCTTGCGCGGTCCAGGGCGAGGGGTCGCCGCCAGCGCATCCCGTTTCGGGCGGCAGGCCGGCGACATGGCGCGACATCGAGGCAACGACCTGCATGTCGGCGACCGAAGTCCCGACATCTTCCGCTGTCACATACCGGCCATCGAGTTGCGCGACCGCGCGACCGAACGCCTGGAACAGCGCCGTGCGGTCGAAGTCCTTGTCGGGCCGGCGCAGCACCGCCTTGCCGCCCGAAAAAGGAAGGCCAGCCAGCGCGTTCTTGTAGGTCATGCCCCGCGCCAGCCGCACCGCATCGGCTTTGGCATCCTCGCCATCGGCATAGCTCCAGAACCGGCAACCGCCCGCAGCAGGCCCCAGATCGGTCTCGTACATCGCGATATAGCCATCAAGCCCGCTGGCGGGATCGTGCAGACGAACGCATTCGACAGTGGCGGTTTGCAGGTCAAATTGATCGGACATGATGGGCTCCTGAAATGTTGTGCTGCTTATGGCAGCGCGCGCGCGGGCAATCTCGGTCTGGTTCGGGTGGCAATCGGACATTTACAGGATGGTATGATCGGTAAAACCGCCTTATCCGAAATGGATGACCCAGCTTGATCGATTCGAGATAAAGATACTTCGCGAGATGCAGCGCGATGCGACGCAGACCACCGCGCAGATCGCCGAGCGCGTCGGGCTGTCGGTGTCGCCATGCTGGCGGCGGATCGACCGGCTGCAGCGCGAGGGCTTCATCCGCAAGCAGGTCGCGATCCTCGATCGGCGCAAGGTCGGGCTCAATGCGCACGTTTTTGCGCAGGTGAAGCTCAACGCGCATGGCCGCGCCAATCTCGACGAGTTCAGCGCCGCGATCCAGGGCTTCCCCGAGGTGATGGACGCCTATGTGCTGATGGGCACCACCGATTTCATGCTGCGCATCGTGACCGCCGATATCGACGCCTATGAGCGGTTCTTCTTCGACCAGCTGAGCAAACTGCCCGGCGTACAGGAAATCAACTCCACCGTGGCGTTATCTGAGATCAAGTCGACGACCGAATTGCCGCTTCAACAGACGCTGTGACACGACGGCCAGCTGACTTCTCGGCCTTTGGGCGTTGAGTAATCGTAAAAACGCCCGCCGTTCGGCACATCATAGGGGAACGGCAGCTTTGTCCACACTTCGATCCAGGTAACCTTCGATACCTATGGCCATCTGTTTCTAGACGCATCGCGTGACGCAGCCACTGCTGACGCGATGACACGGCTATGCTCGATGCTGCATGAATGCGACAAACGACCGAGCAACGTTAGATAACCGTCTCTCTGAGCGGACTTTCACTCCGTTAAGCGAGGTTCGAATCCTTGGGGGGCATCCAAAACTCTCTGTCTATCTCGAGATATCACGGGCAAATCACCGTCTCTGCGGCGAGGCTTGCGCCACCGGCGGATTGCCACGCATTTCATGCGGCATTCGCGGCGCAACATCTGGATACCGACAGAACCGCGCAGCCAAAGTGCAGCCTGACATTCGGCGGACGCGCGATTCGCGGCCCGGGCCATATCCGACTATCGGTCATCCGGGTCGGCACGGGTGCCCTCTTGCCCGGGTGCTGCGAGCAAGGCAGCATTCAATGACCCGATCCGTCAAGCCGAGGTGTTCATGAAAGCTGCCGTCCCCGCTCTTTTCGCCGTTGCGCTTGCAGCATTGGTGCCGCTGACCCAAGCGCCCGTGGCGGTCGCCGCGCCGGCGGCAAGCGAGGCGGCGCAGGGCAAGCGTCTGTTTCTGCGTTGTTCGGCCTGTCATGCCGTGACCGCATCCGCGCCGGCCAAGGTCGGTCCGCATCTACAGGGCATCGTCGGGCGCAAGGCGGGCGCGGTGAAGGGCTTTGGCTATTCGCCCGCGATGCGGTCGTCCGCGGCGGTGTGGAACGAGGCCACGCTCGATGCCTGGCTGCAGCGGCCGCAGGCGGTGGTGCCCGGTACCTCGATGGCCTTTGCCGGCCTGTCCAAGCCCGCGGACCGCAAGGCGTTGATCGCCTATCTCAAAAAGCCGGTTCCTTGATCGCCCTTCCGGCCTGATCCGATGGGCCGCACGCTTTACGCCAAGCTCTGGGACAGCCATCTCGTGCGCGCAGAGGAAGGCGGCGAAGACCTCATCTACATCGACCGGCAGCTGGTGCACGAGGTCAGCAGCCCGCAGGCGTTTCGCGCGCTGGCCGACGCCGGACGGCGGCTCAGGCGACCCGAAACGCATCTCGCGGTCGCAGACCATGCGGTACCGACCCGGGCCCGCAGCATCAGTGGGCATTCGGGCGCAGATCCGGTGGCCGCGGCGCAGATCGCCGAGCTGGAAACCAACGCGTCCGACTTTGGCGTGCGCTATCATCCGCTGGACGGTGCGGGGCACGGAATCGTACACGTGATCGGGCCTGAACAGGGCTTTACCCTGCCCGGAATCACTCTGGTCTGCGGCGACAGCCATACCACCACGCACGGCGCGTTCGGCGCGCTCGCCTTCGGGATCGGCGCGAGCGAATGCGGCACGGTGATGGCCACGCAATGCCTGGCGCAGAAGCGCGCGGCGACGATGCGGGTGGAACTGCAGGGCACGCTGCCCGCCTGGACCTGGGCCAAGGATATCGCGCTCGCGCTGATCGCGCAGATCGGCGCGCAGGGTGCGCGGGGCTTTGCGGTGGAATATGCAGGCCCCACCATCGCCGCGCTCGACATGGCGGGGCGGATGACATTGTGCAACATGACGATCGAGGCGGGGAGCCGGATCGGGCTGATCGCGCCCGATGCCACGACCTTTGCCTATCTCAAGGGCCGCCCCGGAGCGCCGCAGGGCGCCAACTGGGACCGCGCGGTCGCCTTCTGGCGGACACTGTCGAGCGATCGCGATACGGCATATGACCGGGTGGTGACGATGGATGTCTCGGCGCTGGCGCCGCATGTCACCTGGGGCACCAGCCCCGATCAGGGTGCGCCGGTGACCGGCCGTGTCCCCGATCCTGACGACGCCGAGCCGCAGCTGCAGGCGCAGATCCGCCGTGCGCTTGGCTATATGGATCTGACGCCGGGCATGGCGCTGACCGACATTGCCATCGACCGCGTGTTCATCGGATCGTGCACCAACGCGCGGATCGAGGACCTGCGCATCGCCGCGCGGGTCGCAGCGGGGCGCAGGGTCGCAAGCGGCGTGCGCGCGATGGTGGTGCCGGGGTCGGCAGCGACCCGGCGCCAGGCCGAAGCCGAAGGGCTGGCCGATATCTTCCGCGCCGCCGGGTTCGAATGGCGTGATGCGGGGTGCTCGATGTGCGTGGCGATGAACGACGACCGTCTCGCTGCCGGCGAGCGCTGCGCCTCGACCAGCAACCGCAATTTCGAGGGGCGCCAGGGGCAGGGCGGGCGTACCCATCTGATGAGCCCGGCGAGCGCGGTTGCCGCAGCCGTCACCGGGCGGATCGCCGATGTCCGCGTGCTGATGGCCGGGGCAGACTGAGGCGATGCACCCCTTCACCCGCCTGACCGGATTGGCCGCGAGCCTGGCCGAGGACAATGTCGATACCGACGTCATCTATCCTGCCCGGTTCCTGACGATCACCGCGCGCGAGGGGCTGGGCGACTATGCCTTTGCTGATCGCGCGTTCAGGCCCGGAGGAGCGCCGGTGCTGGTCGCGGGCGCGAATTTCGGCTGCGGGTCGAGCCGCGAGCAGGCGGTCTGGGCGCTGCTGGGCTGCGGCGTGCGCTGCATCATCGCGGCGAGCTTCGGCGAGATCTTCGCGGGCAACTGCATCCGCAACGGGGTGCTGCCGGTGACGCTGGACGCGGCCCAAGTTGCGGTGCTGCACCGCGCGGCGGACGCGGGCGCGACCTTCACGATCGATCTGCACGCCTGCACGCTGCAGGCGGGCGATACGCCGGTCATCGGCTTTGCCATCCCCGAACCCCAGCGCCAGGCGCTGCTCAACGGCTGGGACGAGACATCTGCCATCCTGGCGCGCGATGGTGCGCTGATCGATGCGTTCGAGCAGCGCCAGCGCGGCGAACAGGCCTGGCTTTATCCCCCGGCAGGCTGACCGGGCTCAGTCCGCGCCCTTGCCCCATTGGCGTTCGAACGCCCACACATCCTCGAACCCGATCAGCGAGCAGAATTCGCTGAAGCTGAACAGGCCTTCGGGCTGGCCGATCCCTTTCGTCTTCAAGTCGACCAGTGCCTTTTCCATCGCGGCGGCCGCCGCGAGCGAGGTCAGCGAGGGATAGATCGCAAAGGCATAGCCGATCTGCGCCAGCACATCGGCCACCGGCACCGGGCTCGATCCGCCGTTCGACATGTTCGCCATCATCGGCAGATCGAACGCGGCGCAGGCGCGCGCCATCTCCTCCTCGCTCTCCAGTGCCTCGGGGAAGAGCACGTCCGCGCCGGCCCTGGCATAGGCCTCGATCCGCCGCATCGCGCCGTCAAACCCCTCGCTCTGCCGCGCGTCGGTACGCGCGATGACCAGGAAGTTGCGCTTGTCCTCGCGCGCGGCGCAGGCAACCTTGATCTTCTCGACCATCTCCTCGACCGGGATCACCCGGCGAAAGGGGGTGTGGCCGCATTTCTTGGGAAATTCCTGATCCTCGATCTGGATCGCGGTGACACCCGCGGCCTCATAGCCACGCACGGTGTGGTGGACGTTGAGCAGCCCGCCATAGCCGGTGTCGCCATCGGCGATCACCGCAGCGTTGCTGGTGCGCACCAGCGTCGCCATGCGTTCGCGCATCTCGGTATAGGTGACGATCCCCGCATCGGGCAGCCCGTGGGCGGAGGCGGTGAGCCAGTATCCGGTGCCATAAACCAGATCGAACCCGACCTTGTTGGCCACCACGGCGGCGATCATGTCCTGGATACCCGGCACGACGAAAAAGGTGCCGGAATCGAGCTTGGTGCGCAAAACGGGGTTGGCCATCAAGGTGGTCCTTTCCTGGGATCAGCTGTGCCTGCGCGATGCATCGGAGATGCGATGCCACCCCTCGCGGCGTGCGCGAATATCCGCCATGCGGTCTTACCCGCGCAGAAGGCGGCGGCTAATGACCGACAGGCGGATAGTTGGCCGAGGTGGATTTGCATGAATGGAGGGGTTCATGCGCTCATTGCCCTGTCAGGAGCAAGCCAGTCCTCGCAACGAGACGGGCAGCGATATTCGATCCGGGCGCCATGGCGCGGCGCAAGACGGAAAAAAGGGAAAGTCACCCGGCCAGGTGTCACATTTGGGGGATATGAAATCATGAAGGCTTTGCGTGCTTCGGGCTTTGCCCGTTCGGTTCTGTTCACTGGCGTTGCCCTGGGCAGCATCACCGCCGCCGCCCCGCTCGCCGCGCAGGAGACCGTGGCAGAGGACGATGGCGACCGCTCCGAGATCGTCGTCACCGCGCGCAGGCGCGACGAGGACATCCAGTCGGTTCCGATCTCGATCAACGCCTATTCGGCCGAGGATCTGGCAGAACGCAACATTCAGACGCTGGCGGACCTGGGCAATTCGACGCCGGGCATCGTGATGAACAGCATCGCGGGCGGCAACACCCAGACGATCTACATTCGCGGCCTGGCGCCGGGCAACACCGCCAACGACCTCAATGTCGAGGCCAATGTCGGCGTGTTCATCGACGGCATCTACCAGACCAGCCGCAACACCATCGACATGATCTCGGTGCTCGATGTCGGCCAGATCGAAATCGCCAAGGGCCCACAGAGCGCGCTGTTCGGCCGCTCGACCTTTGCCGGCGCGATGGCGATCAGCACCGGCAAGCCGACCGATGACCTTTCGGGCAGCCTGCAGGTGACCGCGGGCATCGACGAGGATTACCGCATCCGCGGGGCGATCTCGCTGCCGATCTCGGACACGCTCAAGGCCCGCATCGCGGGCGGATACGTCACCTATGACGGCTTTGGCACCAACGCGGCCGCGCGCGGCGACAATCTGGGCGGGTTCGAGAAATATGCCGTCACCGGCGCACTCGAGTTCAAGCCGAGCGAGAATTTCCGCGCGCTGCTGTCGGGTTTCTACACCCATTCCGAAGCGGAAGTGTCGCCGGTTTATGGCTTGCCGATCCGCAACCTCAACTGCGGCAACGTCAATGCGGCGACCGGTCTGCCTTTGCTGTTCTGCGGCGAGCTCGCGCCGCAAAGGGTCAGCGATGTCTCCCCGCGCCTCAAGGACACGGTCGCCAAGAACACGCAGGTCTCGCTGACGCTTGAAGGCCGCATCGCCGGCGTCAAGGCGACCAGCATCACCGGCCTGACCTGGGCCGACAACCGCGGCACCAGCGATTACGACCTGACTTCGGGCGGGACGCAGTTCGGCGTCTGCACCCTGGGCAACGCCACCAACGCCAGCTGCGGCACCAATTTTCTCGCTGCGCCTTATTCGCGTCTGACCCGCGTCAACTTCTCGATCGGAACGGTCGAGCGGGTGCGCACCTTCAGCCAGGAAATCCGCATCCAGTCGGACAATGAATCGCCCTTCCAGTGGATTGTCGGCGGCTATTACTTCAACTCGCGCATTCCGCTTGCCGCTGGCGGCCTGGGCGCGGACGGAGCCGGGCTGGCGGCGAACGAGCGGCTGATCCAGGTGTCGCAGCTCACCACGCCCGCAGCGACCGGCGTGGGCCCCTATGACTTCACCGGCAACCTGTTCCTCGTCCCCGACAGCAATTCCGGCCAGGTGTTCGGCAACTATTCGTCCGCGAGCACCAAGACCTTCTCGATCTTCGGCGCGCTCGGCTATGAGTTCGGCGATTTGCGCTTCAACGCCGAGGGCCGCTACAATTCGGACGTGAAGCAGGCGCAGGTCTTCTCGATCCTGAACCCCACCTCCGCGCCGCGGGTGAACCAGCCGATCAAAGGGACCACCATTCCGGCCGCTGGGACATTCCCGACCGCCGGTCCCCGGTTCAAGCGCACCTTCAACAGCTTCACCCCGCGCTTCACGCTGGACTATCGCCCGGCCGAGGACATCCTGCTCTATGCCTCTGCCGCCAAGGGCGTGCGCTCGGGCGGCTTCAACACCGCCAACCCGGTCAGCGCGACCGGCATTCTGGCGAGCGAAGTGCCCTATGAGGAAGAAACCAACTGGACCTATGAAGCAGGCTTCAAGAGCCAGCTGTTCGAGCGGCGGCTGACGCTCAACGGCGCGTTCTTCTATGTCGACTGGAAGGACGCCCAGATCTCGGCGTTCACCCAGAACCCGACCGCGGTGAACCCGGTGCGCATCGTCCAGAATGCCGGCGCGCTGCGCGCCAAGGGTTTCGAAATGCTCGCCGAGTTCGACGTCACCGACATGTTCGCGATCGGCGGCAGCTTCATCTATTCGGATCCCAAGTTCCGCCCCGGCGCCTATGACGGCTCGCAGATCCCGCAGTGCCGCACGGGCACCACGCCTGCGACCTTCGGCAACGCCAATGGCTGCCCGCCGATCATCGCGGTGCCCACCGCCAATGGCGGTACGCAGTTCGTGCCCACGCTCGAGGGACTGCGCCCGACGCGGTCGGTGAAGGTGCAGTGGAATGTGCACGCCACCGCCGACATTCCGCTGTCGGACGACTGGGCACTGCGCGGCCGCGTCGATGTCAACCACACCGGCCCGGCCTTCAACAACCTGATCAACACGATCGGCTTTGGCGAGCGCACGCTGGTCAATGCGCGGCTGGCGGTCGAAAGCGACCGGTTCAGCATTGCGCTGTGGGGCAACAACCTGTTCGACAAGGCCTATGTCCAGAACTCGATCAACCAGCCCCGCGCCGGTTTCCCCGCCGCCTTCTCGATCCCGGAAATCTATCTGGGCGAGGGCCGCAGGATCGGTATCACCGCGGGCATGAAGTTCTGATAGCAATGCGGGGCGTGGTCCGTAGCGGAGCACGCCCCGCCGTATCGCCAACGCCATCGCCAAGCCGCGGCGCAGCACCCACAAGGACCCAAGCCATGATCCGTCGCCGTGAAGCCCTTGCCGGAATGATGGCCACCGGCGCAGCGCTCGCGGTGCCGGGTCCGCTGCGTGCGGCGTCGGCTGCTGCGCCGTCGTCGCTCGATGTCACCAGCATGGCGGGACGCCAGCGCACCTTCCTGATGATGCGCGGCGCGCTCGACGAGGATCTCGTCACAAACTGGGTGCAGGCGAATTATTACGGCGTGGTCGAGGACCGGATGCAGCCGCTGTTCAACGTGGTTTCCGCAGTGTTCTCGCGCACCCGCGCGCTGGCCGATGGCGCGTACCAGCAGGTGACCTTCGAGCTGGCCTGGTTCACCGACATCGCGACCGGCAAGGCGCTGGATACCTTTCGCAACCCCTATACCAACAAGGACTGCAAGATCCCGAGCGGCGGCTTCGCGCCGTCTTCGACGCGGTTCGACAAGGACCTGTCGTTCCATCTGCCCAAGGAGATGCCTGGGCTCCAGCTCGAGCACGAGGTGCTTCCCATCGTGACCCGCGGCAACGATGTCTGGGTGACCGAGCGCATCCGTTCCGCGGCGAGCTTTCCCGGCGCCGCCAGGCCGTTCCGCTACTCGGACAGCACGGTGATGCACGCTCAGGCCAGCGACTTGCAAAGGCCGGGTGCCACCCGCGTGACCTCGAACGTCAGCTACACCAATGTCGTATCGTGGAGGCCCTGGCTGGAGATGGGCGACCATCCCGGCCATCTGACCGCCAGCGGCGTTGGCCGCCAGAACGCCACCCGCGATTCGATGCCGCCGGCCTGGCTGGAAGCGACCGAAGCGCGGCGGCCGGATGTGTTCAAGGACCCGGCCGCGCTGCTCGCGCCGTTGTGGGACGCGAAAGCCTGATCAGCGCCGCAGCGCCCTGATCCGCCGGGCGATGGCGAGGTCTGGCACGGTGTCCAGCCTGCGAAATGCCAGACGTGACGTGCCGGCAGCGCCCGGCTTTAGGAGATGCCGTTTGTCCAGAACCCGACCAAGATGGATCCGGAACCTCCTGTTTGCCGGAGCCTGCCTGGGCCTGGCAAACCCCTTGGCTGCCCAGAGCCGGATGCCGCCCGCCGACCCGCAACTCGGCGATGGGGGCACGGGAGCGTTCTACCAGTGGGACGGGGATGTTCCGACGGGAGCCCCCCGGATTGTCCGGCGAGAGGCCATGGCGCCCGATAAGGCGCTGGCTCAAGCTGGATCGAGTGAAAGGGTTCTGTACACCAGCCGCGGCGGGCCGGACGGCACACGGTCGATCGTCGTGTCCGGCGGTGTCTACCTGCCCCCGGGTCTCCCCCCGCGCGGTGGGTGGCCGGTGATCGCCTGGGCGCACGGCACGGTCGGATTCCCCGACATCTGTGCGCCCAGCTTCAACGGTTGGTCCGCGCGGGACACAGCCTATCTCAACACCTGGCTGCAACAGGGTTACGCTGTCGTCGCCACCGATTATGAGGGTCTGGGAACCAATGGTGCCCACCCCTACATGATGAGCCGGTCGGAAGGACAGGGCGTGCTGGATGCTGTGCTGGCGGCGCGCAAGCGCTATCCGCTTTCGCGCGACGTCGTCCTCGTCGGTCAATCGCAGGGCGCCCATGCCGCTACCAATGCCGCCCTGATGCAGTCCGTCGTTGCCCGAACGCTCAGGTTGCGGGGTGTCGTCCTGACCGGCTGGCCCGGCTCCATGGATATGTCGGCGCTCGACATGCAGAAGTTCGACGGCTGGGCTGCGCTGTACATGCGATTTTTGCCGACCTATGCCTTTCTGGATGCTGCCGCTCGCCCACAGGCCATGCTGACGCCTGCAGGCCAGGCCCTGTATGAGCGGTTTCGGTCGACATGCGGATCGGACGCGATGCGCCAGTTCATGGTCGACCGGCCCGTCGCAGGCACGTTGTTCAGCCAGGACCCTAGCCCGCTCGAGGCAAACGCCCAGCCTTACCGCGCATACCCGCCACTCAGGTTCAGCGTGCCGGTCTTCGTCGGGATCGGCCTCAGCGACGAGCAGACCGCTCCGCGACAGGCCTTCGATGCTGCCAGAAAGGCCTGTGCGATGGGCTCCAACGTTGCGATCCATTTGTATCCTGGGCAGGGCCATGGCGCGACGGTGGCTAAATCGCAGGAGGATTCGCTACCCTGGGTGCACCATGTCTTCGAGGGCCGCGTGCCGAAGGGTAACTGCGACGAGGCTGTTTTCCCTAGCGCCGCAACGCCTTGATCCGCTGCGCGACGTTCGCCTGGATGTCGGCAAAGAACAGGCCGTATTCGTGATAGTGCAGGCTGCCGCCCGGAAGCGGCTGCAGATCGAGCGCAGGGTCTGCATCGACCACCAGAAAGCCGCTGTCGCATCGCGCGGCGACCTTGCTCCTGACCGCTGCGCGCATCTGCCCCTCGCCGGGTTCGCCGGGTATGGCACCTCTGGACGTTGCGCGGCTTGCGGCGGGTTTCGCCATGTCGAAGGTCAGCGGGTTGATGCACAAGGGTGTCTTGCCCTCCTCTCGGCCATGGATGTGCGCGAACCGTGATCCGGCAAAGCCGCCCAGCATCTTGAGGTCCGCTTGCGGCGACACCGCGTTCCAGGCAAGCACGCAGCCGGTGCGCACCGGAGTGTCGCAGGGCTTGAGCGTGCGATAGCGCGTGCCGAAATAGCCGACCGAAAAATCGATGCCGATCGCATAGGCGGCGACCATCCGCTTTTGCAGCGGCGTGCCGTCGATCCGGTCGGCGAGCAGCCGCATCAGCATCTCGCCGCCCTGGCTGTGGCCTGCCAGGATGAACGGACGGCCTTGGTTGCGGCTGGCCTGCCACTGGTCGAAGGCGGCGAGCACATCGGAATAGGCCAGCGCATAGGCCTTGCCGCCATCGCCTTCCATGAACCGGTCGCGCGTGGCGAGGAACGAGGCTTGGCGATAGCGCGGGGCAAAGACGTTGCAGCAGGCGTTGAACACCGCCGCCTGGCGCGCGATCACGCTGGCATCGGTCCAGGCGTTGACCTTTGCATCGGCAAGGTCGGCGTTCCAGCGGTCGGGGGTGCGAAAGGTCGTCGGGTGGACGTAGAACACGTCGACGCCGCGCAGCTTGCCGGTGGCCGGCTTGCGCCCCTGCGGCACCGTATCGGCAGGTCCGGGCACGCCAGGAAGCGCCGCCCAGGCGCTGTCCGTCGCATAATCCGGAGGCGTGGGTTGCGGCTGGCTGTCGAAGGGCGGCGGCGGGGGCGCGGCCTGCGGCGCCTGCGCTCCGGCCATGCTGCTGGCGAGGGCCGCCAGGGCGCCGATTGCGGTCAAAGTCCTGTTCATCGCTGCATCCCTCGTCGATCCCGTCACCGCATGCTTGCCCAATATCGTCCGCGACGCCAGAAGATGCGCGCACTGTCCGCAGGGCGGACAAGCCGGGGTGGCAAATGGCCAAAACCCGGCTGCGATGATGGGATTGTCCGATGACCCCTTGCCTCACCCGTCGCGGCCTGATCGGCTCTGCCCTCGCGCTCGGCGCGATCGCGCGTGTTCCCGCGCTGGCCCGCGCGTCCGGCCCGGAGGTCATCGACGTGGCGCTGCCGTCGGCGCGGGTGTGCCGCACCTGGCGCTATGATCCTGCGGGGCAGCGCCGCGGCACGATTGTCTTCGGCCATGGCGCAGCCTCGGCCCCCTGGAAGTACGAGGCGCTGTTCGCTCGCTGGACCCAGGCGGGGTACCGCGTGCTCGCGCCGCTGCATGTCGATTCGACCGACCATCCCGACCGCGCCAGCTTTGCCGGGCTGGCGGGCTGGGCGGCACGGATCGAGGATATGCGCGGCCTGACCGCGACCATCGAGAATGCGCAGTATGTCGCCGCCGGGCACAGCTATGGCGCGCTGGGGGCGCTGGCTCTGGGGGGCGCCGAGCCCCTGCTGCCCGAGGGGGTGACGGGACCGCTGCGTGATCCGCGCGCGGTGCTGACGCTCGCCTTCTCGCCGCCCGGGGCGATGGCTCCGCTGATCGATGCCAAAGGCTATTCCGCACTGGCGGTGCCAGTGCTGATCCAGACCGGCACTGCGGACATTCCGCCCGGCGCCGATGGGTGGACCAGCCATCTGCTGGCATTCGAATCCGCGCCCGCAAGGGGCGACCGCTTCGGGCTGGTGCTGGACGGGGTCGACCATTATTTCGGCGGCGCGATCTGCCGGCCGGAGCTGCCGGGGCCCAGGCAGCTTGCCCAGCTCGACCGCGCCGCTGCGCTTTCGCTGCTGATGCTGCAAGGCTGGGCCCAAGGCGACGCTACCGCGCGCGCAGACATGCTCGCTGCTGTCGGCACGCGCCCCGGCGAGACGCTGATGCAGCGTTAGTTCACCGCGATATCGGCGATCGTCGCGCGATAGGCCTCGTCGGTCTCCTGCGCGGCGGCTTCGTTCGCCTCCTTGCGCGCCAGGTAGAACAGGCGGTCGAGGAAATCCTGACGATAGGCCTCGCGCGTCTGCAGCGCCTCTTCGTCAAGCGTCAGCGCGTCGATCCCCTCGGCGAGGTTGATTCCGTGCATCCTGGCGACGCGTTCCTGCGCATCCATCCGGTCGCGCAGCATGCAGACCTCGCCCGCCAGCACCATCACCATCGACATCAGCTGATCGATCCCCGGCCCGGCATAGAATTGCGGGCGCTTGCCCTTGGCGTCCTTGATGACGTGCGGGCGGTCGGCAGTCTGGGTCATGGGTCTGTTCCTTGTCTCAGGCGGCTGCGGCGAGATCGATGGGCTTTTGCGCGATCAGCACTTCCCAGCCGCCGCCGGGAGCATATTCGCCCGCGGTGAATTCGCGATCGGCGACGCTTTCGGTCGCGTCCGCCGCATAGCCGGCTCCCATGAACTCCATGATCGCCATCGGCGCGGTGGTGAAGCGCGCCTCGCCGGGCGGAAAGCCTGCAGCCTCGGCCAGCGAAAGCTGGTCCATGTCGCGCATCGCGCCCCAGAACGGCTCGTTGTTGTACCAGGTCTCGTTGTCGAGGATGAACTGGGTGAACGGGTCCATCAGGTCGAACGGCGGCAGATCGGCGTGGATCATCAGCCCGCCGGGCGCGAGCAGCCGGTAGGCCTCCTTGAAGATGCGCGGCATCGCCTTGCCGCTGGTCTCGTGCAGCAGGATGTGGCTGACGACGAGATCGAAATGGCCTTCGGGAAAGCTGGTGTCTTCTGCATTCATCTGCGCGAAGTTGACCTCGTGCCCCAAAGCCGCCGCGCGGGCATGGGCGTAGCGGATGCACGGGCCGCCGACATCGATTCCCCACACTTCGGCATCGGGGAAATATTCCTTGTAGGGCAGGGTCGAGTGGCCGACGGTGCAGCCCATGTCGAGAATGCGGCGCGGCTTGAACTCGGGCATGGTCCGCTGGACATAATTGCACACCGACCGGCCCATGTCGTCGTTATGCGGCCCGCCATAGCCCATCGAATAGAGGAACACGCCGCGGTCGTAGAGCACGGCCACCGAGACATCGTCCTGGCACACCTCGCTGGCATAGCCGCCGGGCATGCAGTGGATATCGAGCGCGGTGACGTAGCGCGGCGGGACAAAGCCCTCGGGCATGACCAGCTGCGCCTTGCTCGAGGCGCTGAGCGCCTTCGCCTTCGCGATCAGATCGGGCAATGCGCGCTCGACCGAAAGGTTGGTCGCTTCCCACAGCAGCTCCTGCGCGATGCGGTTGATCGAGGCGTAGAGCAGGAAATAGGGATCGGGCACCATTGCAGCTCGGATGTCGCGGCGGTCTTCGGGCTTGCGGCCGTGCTCGCGCTCGAACGCCTTGGCCGCGCGGGTCTGGTAGACCGGGGCGAGCCCCGGCAACAGCCCGGACTGGATGAAGCCCTTGAGGCTCTTGGCGAATTCCTGGCGCGATGCCTCGTCGTGCGTTGGCACGGGCAGCATCGCGTGGTGCGCCTGCTGGAAGCAGTTGAGCATAAGGCGTGTCTCCATCGAGCGGACGCAAGGGCAATGTCCGGTCTGCCGAGCTTCGCCGATTCATGCCCGGCATGGCAAGCGCAGGATAAGCGGACTATCCGGTGCGTGGATAATTGTTCACAAGCCTTGCGGCGGCGCACAACTTTGCCATCAATCTGTTTCCATCAGGACGCGCCTCAGGAGGACATGATGGCATACCGGGCTTCGGGACTTTTCAGGCAGCTCACGCTGGGCCTTGCGGTCGGCGGGCTGATGCTCGCAGGATGGGCAGGCAGCGCGGTGGCGGCGGCGGCGAAAACGCCGTCCTTCGTTTCGAAGATCGACCTCAAGGACCCGGTCTGGAACCGCGATACCTATGCGCGCATCGATGGCGAGATCGATACGACCAGACAGAAGGTCAGCCGCATCACCGGCACCGTCTATGGCGTGCGCGACAACGAAAAGGTGAAGCCTTTGTTCAAGATCGACGGCTTTTCGGTCGTCCGCACGCTGCGCCTGCCCGATGGCAACTGGCGCCGCGTGCTGAAGGAGGTGGTGTTCTACCGCGATCTGGAAACCGGCAAGATCATGGACAGCTGGAAGAACCCCTACACGAACGAGACGGTGAAGGTGGTGCCGATCGCCAACGATCCGTTCAACTACGACATCCGCGACACCAAGCCGCAGCCGCCGAGCTATGGCGGGCTCAACAAGGATACCCGCCCGCCCGAGCCGTTCCTGCTCAACTGGAGCGACGGGCCGGGCAACACGCTGATCCTGGAGACGGGGATCGACCTGTTCTATCCCGCCTCGCTTCAGCCGAAGGACTGGCCGCGCGAATCGGCGGGCGCGTTCAACCGCGTGTCCGAGCATTTCCTGTTCTTCGTGGACAAGGCCGATATCGAGAACCGCAAGCTCACCGCGATTCCGGTCACCGGCAGCTGGTCACGGATTACCCCGTGGCTGCCCTGGATGCTGATGGGCGAGGCGCCCGGGTTCATCAACTATTTCGCCTCGTTCGGCACGATGACCAACGGCATCAAGGACCTGCCCGCCGATCTGGTCGAGGCCGCGCGCAAGATCGATCCGGGTTATCTGACCGCACCGACGCAAGATTACGGGCCGTCGCTGTCCAGCCTGGAAAACTACAAGATGACGCAGAAGCCCGCGCCGGTGCCCCAGGGCTGGACCCCGCCGCAGCCGCCTGCCGCGCCGACGCTGCCGCCGATGCCGCCACGTCCGTGACCGCGCAGGCGGAACCGCTGGCGGCCGATGCCCCGCCCGCCGCCGCAGCCCGGCTCTCGCTCGGCGGGCAGATGGGCTATGGCGTGGGGCAGATCGCGGGGCAGATCTTCCGCGATATCCCCTCGCTGCTGCTATTGTTCTTCCTGACCAATGTCGTGGGCATGGATGTCGCGCTGGCGGGCGCGGCGATCTTCCTGCCCAAACTGGTGTTTGGCGTGGGCAGCGATTTTGCCGCGGGCATGCTGTCCGACCGGTTCAAGGCCCGGATGCCGCGACGCTACTGGCTGCTGATCGGCGCGGTGCTGGCGCCGGTGGCGCTCAACCTGCTGTTTCGCGTGCCTGAAGACGGCAACGCGCTGCGCGTCGCCTGGGTGGCGATGACCTTCAGCCTGTACATGATGGTGTTTGCAACCTTCTCCGTCCCCTATCTCGCGATCGCGGGCGAACTCGCATCGAACGAGCGCCAGCGCACCGTGCTGATGGCGTGGCGGCTGGTGTTCACCGCTGTCGGCGTGCTCACCGCAGGCGCGGTCGCCCCGGCTTTGGTGGAGCATTTCGGCGGCGGTATGGGCGGATACCAGCAGATGGCGATGGTGCTCTCGGTGATCGCATCGGGCTCGCTGCTGCTGGCGTTCTTCGGCATCGGTCATCGCGCGGATGGCGCGCGTGGCGGGCCCGCGCTGCCGCCGCTGAGGCTGGGCGCGATGGGCGGGCTGTTCGCCAAAAGGCGCTTCGCCAGCCTGTTTGCCGCCAACTTCCTGCAATTGACCGGTAGCGGCATGGGCTATGCGACCATGCTGTATTTCCTGACCTATCAATCGGGGCGCACCGATGCGCTGCAGGTGATCGGGATCATCATCGTGTGCGCCTGTGTCGGCATCATCGCCGCGCAGCCGATGTGGGTGTGGGTCGCGGGGCGCTTCGGCAAGCCCGCCGCGTTCATCGCCGGATCGGTGATCTATTCGCTGAGCTACATGGTCTGGCTGGCGCTGGCCGATCAGCCGATCGAGGTCGCCTATCTGCTCGCCTTCACCGCCGCGATCGGCAATTCGGGATGGACCGTGATCGGCTTTTCGATGCTCGCGGATATCGCTGCCGATGATTCGGAGCATTCGGGGCTGTATTCTGCTGCCTGGATCGCCGCGGACAAGATCGCCTTTGCGCTGGGCGGCACCTTGCTCACCGGGCTTGTCCTCTCCGCCTTCGGCTTCGATGCCGCGCGCGCGGTCGCGGGGCTGCCGCAAAGCGAGAGCGCGGTGCTGGGCGTCGGGCTTGCCTTCGGGCTGATCCCGCCGCTGCTCACGCTCACCGGCGCGGCCATCATCGGAATCTGGGGGCGTCGATATCCGCCTGTCGGATAAAACTGGATCAACAGCCACCATCCGGATAGTTTGACGCAGCATTCGCATGAGGGCGCGCCCGGTCACGGCGGCCCGCAGCGAAAGGGAGCTGTCAGATGAAGGGTGTTCCGATCCAGTCGTTCAGCCGCGCGATTGCGGCGCTCAAGGCGATCAATCGCAACCGGTCGATGACGATGATGGAAATCTCGCGCGCCGCCAACGTGCCCTATCCCACCGCGCACCGCATCGTGCAGACTCTGCTGTATGAAGGGCTGATCGAGCAGGAGCCCGCGCGCAAGCGCTATCGCCCCACGCTGCTGGTGCAGAGCCTGTCGAGCGGATATCAGCAGGACGGCGTGCTGGTCGAGGCTGCGCGCGCGCCGATCGTCGATCTCACCCGCAAGGTGGGCTGGCCGGTCTCGATCGCGATCCGGGTGGGCAAGAACATGATGCTGTGCGATTCGACCCACGCCAACACCTCGCTGACCTTCGCGCAATATTATCCGGGCTTCACGCTGCCCCTGCTCGACAGCGCCTCGGGCAAGCTGTCGATGGCCTATGCCGATGACGACGAGCGCGCGCAGATCCTCAAATGGATGCGCGCCGACCAGGACATCGACCCCAATTATCTGGCGGCAGCCGAGCTGGCGTTGAATGCGGAAGGCATCCGCGCGCGCGGCTATGCGGTGCAGGGGCGCAATTACTTCAACCACACGCCGGGCAAGACATCCTCGATCGCGGTGCCGATCTTCAAGCAGGGCCGGTTCGAGGCTGCGATGACCCTGGTGTTTTTCGCCTCGGCGCTGAAACTGGAAAACGCGCTGGAAAGCTATCTGCCCGAGATGCTCGCCACCGCGCGGACCATCGGCGAGGCGCTCGATAAGGCGGTGGCGGAGCCGGTCGCGGCTTGAGTCAGGCCTCTGTCAGAGTCTGGCGGTGACCGCCTTGGTCTCGAGATAATTGTCGAGGCTCTCGCGCCCGAACTCGCGTCCCCAGCCCGACTGGCCATAGCCGCCGAACGGGATGTTGTGCGCCACCGCGCCATGGCAGTTGATCGAGACATGGCCCGAGCGGATGCGCGCGGCGATCTTGTGCGCGGATGACAGCGAGGTCGTCCACACGCTGCCCGACAGGCCATAAGGCGAGTTGTTCGCCATCGCCGCGATGGCATCGATATCGAGCGTGTCGAAGCTTTGCACCGCCATCACCGGGCCGAAGATCTCGTCCTGCACGATCCCCATGTCCGGGGTGGTGCCGGTGAAGATGGTGGGCGCGATGAAGCTGCCTGGCCGGTCGAGCCGCTCGCCGCCGGTGCGCAGCACCGCGCCTTCGCTGAGGCCGCGCGCGATATAGCCCATCACCTTGGCGCCATGCGCGGGCGAGACCATCGGGCCGATCTGGCACCCGGGGGCCAGGCCATGATCGACCACCATGCTCTGCGAGAACGCGACCAGCCCATCGACCAGCGCGTCGTGGATATCGGCATGCGCAAAGATGCGCGTGCCCGCCATGCAGTTCTGCCCGCCCAGGAAATAGGTCGCCATCGCGACCCCGGGGATGGCGAGCGCAAGGTCGGCATCGGGCATCACCACGACGGGCGACTTGCCGCCCAGTTCGAGCGTGACCTTCTTGAGGTTGCCCAAAGCTGCCTCGACGATCCGCCGGCCGGTCGCGGTCGATCCGGTGAACGCCACCTTGTCGATCCCCGGATGTCCGGCCAGCGCCGCACCCACGGTGCCGCCGGTGCCGTTGACGATGTTGACCACGCCTGCGGGAAATCCGGCCTCCGCGATCAGATCGGCGAGCGCCAGCGCGGTGAGCGGGGTCTCCTCGCTGGGCTTGACGATGGCGGTGCATCCCGCGGCGAGCGAGGGGGCAAGCTTGAGCACCGCCATCGAGAGGGGCACGTTCCACGGGATGATGTGCGCGGTCACCCCCACCGGCTCGCGTAGTGTGTAGGTGATCGCCTCGGCATCGTGCGTGACATGCGCGGGCGGGGTGGTTGTCGTGCCCTCGATGGTGCCGGCAAGCCCCGCGTAATAATGCAGCATCTCGGTGCAGTTGCTCACCGTCAGGCTGGCGATGAACAACGGCATGCCGCTGTCGATCACCTCGAGTTCGGCGAGCATCTGCGCATCGCGCTGCACCAGATCGGCCAGCCTGCGCAGCAGCGCAGCGCGAGTGGCGGGTTGCGAGCGTGCCCAGCCGCCGTCGAACGCGTTGCGCGCGGCGACCACCGCGGCGTTGACATCGGCCGCCTCGCCGATCGCAAAGCGCGCGGCGACCAGCCCGGTCGCGGGATCGCGCGTCTCCATCCAGCCATCGCCGCTGGCATCGCGCCAGGCACCGTCGATGAACAACAGGTGGTCGCGCTGCAGGAAGGCGCGGGTCGCATCGCTGACCGAATGGCCGTCAAAGGGCAGGGGAGGGGTGGTCATGGCCGCAATCCTTAAACCGCAACGCTGCGGCAATCATAGTCGAACAGGCCCAGGGTCTCTTCGTTGCGCAGTTCGCCCAGCCCGAACAGGTCGGTCTCCTGGCCCTGCATCCGGTCGGCATTGGCGTTCGATTCGGCCTGGATGAAGGTCGTGCGCTCGATCCGCGCGGCCTGGTAGCGCTGCAGTCCCTCTTCGGGTGTTTCGCTCGCGGCCATCGCCCGCGCCAGCACCACCGCATCCTCGATCGCGCAGGCCGCGCCATGGCCCAGGAACGGCGTCATCGCATGCGCCGCATCGCCGAGCAGCGTGACGCGTTCGTCGGCGATCCAGCTCTCGAGCGGCTGACGCGCGTTCAAGGCCCAGCGGAAATGCGGGACCGCTTCGGCCGCCGCGATCATCGCCTGAACATCGGGTTCCCAATCGGCGTAGAGCGCGCGCAGTTCGCCCGGCTCGGCCGGGATGGTCCAGCCATCGTCCTGCCAGCCCGGTTGCCGCGCGAAGAACACCATGTTGAGCAGGTTCGAGCCGCGCACCGGATAGCGGGTGATCATCTTGCCCGGGCCGATATGGATGCCGGGCCAGTCGACCAGCGGGCGCAAGCCGTCGGTGACCGGCACCACCGCGCGCCAGGCGACATGGCCGGTGAAATGCGCCTTGACCGGTTCGAACCGGTCGCGGATCGCGGACTTGAGGCCGTCGGCACCGACCAGCACGTCGCCGCTGACCGTCTCGCCATTGGCCAGCGTGACAGTGGTCCCCTCGCTCGAGACCACCGCCGCATCGGCGCGCAAGGTCACGCCGGCCTTGCGTGCGGTCTCGACCAGGATCGCGTGCAGATCGGCGCGGTGGATATAGACGTAAGGCGCGCCGTATTTTTCGCGCGCATCGGCACGCTCGAGCGTCAGCAGCGCACGGCCATCCTGCCAGTGCTGGATCCGCTGGCGCTTCGGCTCGACGCCGGCGGCGGCAACCTCTTCCATGCAGCCGATGAAATCGAACCCGTGCATCGCGTTGGGCGAGAGCGTGACACCCGCGCCGATCTCGCCGAACGCGGGTGCGGCCTCGAGCACGGTGACCGCGAAGCCCGCCTGCGCCAGCCCCGCCGCCGCTGTCAACCCGCCGATGCCCCCGCCGACGATCAGGATCGCGGGCCTGCTCATCCCAGCTGCCCCGGAATGTGCGATTCGTGGTTCTCCAGATACCAGGCGGCGATCTCCTCGCGGGTCGCCCACCAGATGCCGGGAAGCGATTGCGCGTGCTCGATGAACTCGCGGATCGCGCGGATGCGGTGCGCGCGGCCCGAGACGTGCGGATGGAGCCCGACATTCATGATTCGCCCGGTCACCGCGCCTTCCTCATGCAGCACGTCGAGCTCTTCGATCAGCGCCTGCGCGAACTGATCGGTGGTGAAGTTCTTGCGGGTGATGAAGGTGAAGTCGTTGATCTCGTTCGAATAGGGCACCGAGACGATCGGGCCGTGCGGGGTCCGCAGCAGATAGGGCTGATCGTCGTTCATGATGTCGCAGTAGAAGGTGCAGCCCTGCTCGGCGAGAATGTCTGCAGTCTGCATCGTCCCGCGCAGCGAGCTGGACAGCCAGCCCCTGGACTTGCGCCCGGTGTGCTTTTCGAACTCGGCGAGCGAGCGCAGGATGATATCGCGCTCCTTTTCGGGCTCGTGCGCGAAGTTGCTGAGCAGCTCGCCCTGTTCCCAATTGTGCGTCAGCAGCTCCCAGCCGCGCTCGAGCACCGCATCGGTCATCGCCTTGCGCCGCTGGAAGGTGACCGCATTGGTGGTGCAGCTCGCCTTCGCCCCCAGTTGATCGAACAGCTCGAACAATCGCCAGATGCCGACCCGCTGGCCATATTCGCGCCAGGTGAAATTGGGGAAATCGGGCGTGTTGCCGGGCAGCACATCGGGCAGGATCGCAGGACCGCCGGCGTAATAGGGCTTGTCGGTATCCTTGGTGAGATCCCAGGTTTCCAGATTGAAGGTAAGGATCAGCGCGACGCGCGCCCCGTTCGGCCATTTGAGCGGCCGGCGCTGGGGAAGCGGGATATAATCGTAGTCCATCGTCTGCCTTTATGCGGTGGAGGTGCGGATCAGAGCCCGAGCACGCCGGGGTTCATCAGGTTGTGCGGATCGAGCGCGGCCTTGGTCGCCTGAAGCAGCGCGCGCGCTGCCGGATCGAGCCGCTCGAGATAGGGATAGGCGCGCCCGATCTGGAAATGGGCGCTCCCGTGCGCCTGCATCAGATCGACCAGCGCCGCCTTGAACCGGTGCGCGAACGCGCGCGCCTCGGGGTTGTCGGGATAGGCCGGGATAGTGGCGAGATACTCCGCGCCCAGCACCTCGCGATGATAAGGCGTAACCGCATCGGGCCAGTAGATCGCGATCTCGTAGAGCAGCCCGTGCCCGCCGATGCTGCTGAACATCGTTCCGGTCCACAGGCCGTGGCGGTCCATCTCGGGCTGCTGCTCGCCCAGAAACCGCTCGAACGCCGCGTGGAATTCATCCGCCGCGCTGTGCGCGAAGATGCCGTGCAGCGGCACCCAGCGCTCGCCCTTGGGGCCGAGCACGTTGAACAACGGCGCAAACGGCATCGAGCGGACGAAGGCGGCGGCGGTGTTGGCGATCTCCTGCCCGTCTGCGGTCATGATCGAGCGGATGCGCGTCAGGCGCGCTGCGACATCGGCCTTGTCGACGCCCTCGACGATGACATGGCAGCTGTAGCGCGCCTCGCGCATCTCGGATTCGCCCGCCAGCGCCATCTTGCCCAGCTGGAACAGGCCTGAGACAGGGTTGGGCGCGGCCCGCATCACGTTGCGTGCGATGGTGACCTTGGCCGCGGTCCCTTCCGATCGCGCGATCTGGCCCTGCGACAGGGCCTGGTCGATGCTGAAATGCTCCTCGTCCAGCCCTTCGCGCGCGAGCTGGGCGACCGAGCGATGATAGCTCGTGAAATCGACGAAGGCGAAGCTTGCGGTGTCGAACGCGGGCCGCGCGGCGATCAGCGGCAGCGTGATCGCGACCTTTACGCCCAGCGCGCCACAATCGCCGGTGAACAGCCCGGTGAGGTCGGGTCCGTAATGGCGGGTGCCGGTGGTAACCCCGGTGTTGAGCAGACTGCCATCGGCCAGCACGACCTCGATCCCCAACAGCGATTGCGCGGAGATTCCGTGCGCGCCGCTGCCGTGGCTGATCGTGTTCTGGCTGACGCTGCCGCCGATGGTCGCGGCGATGCCGGAAAACGGCCCCCAGAACGGCGTGCGCAGGCCAAGCGGGTCGAGCGCGGCCTTGAGGGCGGCCCAAGTGACGCCCGCCCCTACGCGGACGTACGCATCGCGCTGGTCGATCTCGATTGCCTGCAGCGCTGAGAGATCGAACAGCACATGCGGCCGATCGATCAGATAGCCGTCCGAATAAGACGCACCGCCGCCGCGCGGCACCATCGCCACCCCGGCTTGTGCGCACAGCCGTACCGCCGCCTGCACGCCTGCACTATCGGCCGGGCGCACGACGCACAGCGCGTGCGCGCCGTGGGTGAAAACGTCGTGCGCATAAAAGGCCAGCCGGTCCGCCCCGGTCAGCACCTGGGCAGCGCCCAGCGCATCGGCCAGCGATTGCGGCAATCCGGTGATATCGTCTGCCATAGACTGTTCGTGGCTCCCTGGCTGCTCCGCGTCGGTTCGACCATGTTGGTGGCCGCGCCGACACGGGACACTGCCGATTTATCCGCCTTGCGGTTGATGGTCGCGTAATGATTACATGGCGAGCACGATTTTCTAGCCTCGTCATCAGATACAGGGAGTTTCATCCGCATGGCCTTCGCCCGACCGCCGCTTTCCGACAGCGTGACCGCCTTCCTCGCCCGCAGGGGCCAGGGCCAGGGGCTGCTGATCGGCGGCGAATGGACCGGCGGGCAGGGCGAGACCTTTGCCACCGTCGACCCCGCAATCGGCGACCAGATCGGCGTGCTGCCGCGCGGCGGCGCGCCCGAAATCGATGCCGCGGTGGTCGCTGCGCGCGCGGCGCTGGCGGGATGGAAGGCGACCACGCCGCTGAACCGCGCCAAGATCCTCTGGGCCGCCGCCGACCTCATCGAGGCGCATATCGACGAGCTCGCCGAGATCGAGACGCTCGACCAGGGCAAGCCGCTGTTCGTCGGGCGCTGGGCGGAAATCCCCGGCGCGGTCAACCAGTTCCGCTTCTTTGCGGGCCAGGCGATGGCCATCGAGGGGCAGGTGATCGAATCCTCGATCGACTATCAGCCCGCGGGCAAGAAGATGGCGAGCTGGACGAAGCGCGAGCCGGTGGGCGTGGTCGGCGCGATCGTGCCGTGGAACTCGCCCCTGGTGCTCACCGCGATGAAACTGGCGCCTGCGCTGGCGGCGGGCTGCACCATCGTGCTCAAGCCCGCGGAAAACACCTCGCTCTCGGCGCTCAGGCTGGGCGAGCTGCTGATGGACGCGGGCATCCCGGCGGGCGTGCTCAACATCGTCACGGGGCTGGGCGGAGAGGCGGGCGCGGCGCTGGCGGCGCACCATGGTGTCGACAAGATCGCATTCACCGGATCGACCCAGACCGGCCGCGCGATCATCGATGCCGCCAAGGGGAACCTCAAGCGCGTCAGCCTCGAGCTCGGCGGCAAGTCGCCGATGATCGTGATGCCCGATGCCGATCTGGAGCTGGCGATCCCCGGCGTTGCCAACGCGATCTTCTTCAACGGTGGCCAGGTTTGCGTCGCGGGATCGCGGCTGTATGTGCACAGCGCCATAAAGGACGAACTGCTCAAGGGCGTGGCAGCCTATGCGCAGGGTCTGGTCGCTGGGCACGGGCTCGATCCTGCAACCCAGATGGGGCCCTTGGTCTCGCGGTTGCAGGCCGAGCGGGTCGAGGGCTTCATATCTGCCGCGCGCGATGGCGGGGCGACCGTGCTGACCGGGGGGGAGCGCTTCGGAGATGCGGGCACCTTCGTCCAGCCCACGGTGATCACCGATGTCACCCCCGACATGCCGATCGTGCGCGAGGAGGTGTTCGGGCCCGTATTGGTGGCGCAGGAATTCGATGACGCAGACGCGGTGATCGCAGCGGCCAACGATAGCGACTACGGCCTTGCCGCGAGCATCTGGACCCAGTCGCTCAGCCATGCGCACCGTATGGCCGATGCCATCGAGGCGGGCACCGTCTGGATCAACTGCCACCTGATGTACGACGCCGCGCTGCCGATCGGCGGCATCAAGCAATCCGGATATGGCCGCGACAGCGGGCGCGCCGCGCTCGACAGTTATCTCGAATGGAAAACCGTCTGCGCGGTCCTCTGACCGGCGCGTACCCAAAGGACAATGCGATGATCTATGAATCGGTGTGCGCGAGCATTTCGCGCCGGACGCTGTTCGGCGGCGTGGCGGGGCTGGCGACCGCGGCGACCCTGCCCGGAATCGCACAGGCAAGAACCGGCAACATCCGCCCGCTCGACATCATGGATCCGCGCGACAACCTTTACGGCTTTGCCAAGATGTGGGGAACGATCGGCGAAAAGGCGGTGCTCTCGGGCTATCAGGGGGTGCAATATGCGATCGTCGGCGCCAACCGCGCCAAGCCGGTGTTCGGTTATGCCGGCTTCGGCAACATCCGCAACGCCATCGAGCCCGATGGATCGGTGCGCGTCATCGGCAAAGAATGCGGCTATTTCACCGACCTTGCCACCGGCGAGATCCTCGATCACTGGGACAATCCATGGACCGGCGAGCGGGTCGAGGTGTTCAATTTCCTCAACGACAAGTTTCGCGGGACGCTTGGCCTCACCCGCAAGGTGTTCAAGGTCGGCGATGGCGAGACGGTGAACAACGACATCGGAAAGGGCGGGGCCGGAGAGCCTTACAGGCTGCCCTGGCAGCCCATCGGCGACCAGTATCTGCTCGGCTGGGACTATGCGCACGAATACACCAACCCGGTGACGCCTGCAGGCTGGCCCAAGGCCTCGACCGGCAAACGCGTCAATCCGTCCGAGCATTTCACCTTGTTCACCCCGCGCGCGGCGATCGATGACCGCGATGTCGTCTCGGCGCCCTATACCGGCGGCTTCATGCGGCAGGCGCCGTGGTGGCCGTGGATGCGCATGGGGCAGAGCGGCGTGGACGGCGTGCTGATGGGGCGGATGCACACCTACAAGATCACCGGCGGGATGGACGATGTGCCGCCAGCGGTGCGCAAGCGCGTCGAGCGCGACCGGCCCGACCTGTTCGAGGAACCGGTCGATGGCCCCGACCTCGGCGTGATCGGCACGCTCGAACATTATGCCGAACAGGTGCCGCCCGAAACGCCCGGCTACAGCCGCAAGAAATAGCGGCGGTCAGCGCAGGCCCAGGCCCCGGATCAGCAGGTTGGGCAGCTTTGCATTGTCCCATTCGGGGATCTTGGGCGGAGTCTCGCCCATCCGCAGCACGATCAGCCGGTGCTTCGGGCTGATGTGCACCGTCTGGTTGGAGTTGCCATCGAACAGGAACATCTCGGGGTCGAGATAGGCTGCCGAATGCAGCACCTGCGGTCCGGCGGTGCCCGGCGCGCCGAAGCCGCGGCGCTCGCGATAAGGCTCGCCCAGCCACAACCCCAGGCCGAAGTTCGGGTTCTGCGGCGTGCCGGTGCGCATCGCGCGGACATAGCCCTTGGGCAGCAGCCGTCTGCCGCCTGCCTCGCCGTCATCAAGCAGCAGGATCGCAAGCTTCATCCAGGTCTCGGCGGGAAGCTTGATGCAGCAGCCCGAATGCGCAAGCCCTTGCGGCCGGTTGACCCAGACCTCGCCGCCCGCAGCGCCCAAGGGGGCCAATACCTCATTGCTGATGAACTCGGCATAGCGCCGCCCGGTGGCGCGTTCGATCACCAGCGCGATCAGTTCGCTCGGCGCATTGGCATAGGCATAGCGTGTGCCCGGCGGGTCGGTCAGCGGATAGTCGCGCACGATATACGCGCCGTGATCGGGGTCGAGATACGCCCGGTTCCACGGATGCTCGGGATTGGGCGAATAGCCCTGGTCGAGCAGGCCCGATCGCATGTCTAGCAGGTGCCGCACCAGGATCGCGGCCTTCGGCGTGCCAGCCAGCTCGGGGATGAAGTCTGCGATTCGCTGGTCCAGCCCCTTGATCTTGCCCAGCTGGATCGCGCGGCCGATCGCGATCGCCGTCAGCGGCTTGGCAAGCGACTTGGCGACCAACGGCGTGTCGCGCGTGGTGGCGCCGAAATAGCGCGAGGCCTCCAGCTTGCCGTCGCGCCAGACCAGCAGCGCGCTCGACCGGTTGGCTTGCGCATAGCGCGCGGCCTCGTCGAGCGCGGCAGCGGCGATCCGCGGCGCGCGCGAAGCGGCCAGATGCTGCACCTTCGGCGCGCCGGGCACGGCTTCCATCGGACTGTAATCGAACTGCGCTGGGTTCGCCATGAACGCCTCGAACCGCGCGCGATAGGTCGCATCGTCTGCAGGCGTCGCGGCGGTCGTGGCCAGCAGCGCAAGCGCCGCGAGCGGTTTAAGCACGTTCAAGGATCTCGAGCGCCGCGATCTCCGCGGTCTCCATCGCCGATTCCATGCCCGGTTCCATCCGCCGCAGATGCTCGCCGGCAAAGTGCACCCGGCCATGCGGCAGCGCCATTTCCTTGGCGAACATCTTGACCTGGCCTGCGGCAAAGCAGTGCTTGTTGCCGCCGACGAACGGGTTCTTCTCCCAGCTGTATTCGAACAGCGGCTCGAGTGCGCCTGCGGTCGAGGGGCGCGCGGCGGCCAGTTCCGCCATGATGAACGCGCGCTGCGTGGGCAGGTCCATCGCGTCGAGCCGGGTTGCACCGTCGCCGTTCATCCAGACGATCAGCGACCCATGCGCGCCGCCCTTGTCCATCACGAAGGCACGCTCGAAAAAGCGGTCCGACCAGATCGAAGGGGGCAGGCCGTCCGCCTCCCAGAAGGGCTTGAGCACGCGGAAATGGAACTGGGTGGTGGCGGAATAGATCGCGCCCTGCACCGCATTGGCCTGAGCTATCGGGAGGCCGGGGGTAAAGTTGATGTAACGCACCGCCGAGAAGGGGGCGGCCATCACGACGAAGCGGGCGCGCATCCGCTCGCCGCCCATCAGCCGCACCTCGACCTCATCTGCCGTCTGGTCGATCGCGGACACCGGCGACTTCAGCATCACCCGGCCCTTGAGGGCAGCGGCCATGGCCTTGGGCAGCATGTCCGATCCGCCGACGATATAGTGCCGCTTGCTGGTGTTACCCGCGCCATATTGCGGCTTGGTGGGGTCATTGAAACCTTCCACCTTGAGCCGCGCCAGATCACGGAAGATGCTCATCGCCGAGACCGAATGCACGCTCGGTCCATTGAGATCGATATCGGCCAGCCGGATCGCCGCTTCGGACACGCCCCTGGCGCGCATATAGGCAGCGGCGGACATGTCGTGTTCGTGATACTTCGCCTCCAGCCAGTCGGCCGGATCCTCGAACGGCACCCAGTCGAAAAACAGCCGGTTCTGGATGAGAAAGGGCAGGATCTCGCGCTCTGCACCCATGGTGTGGTTGGCGTTCGACGATGCCCAATCCTTGGGCAGCACCATCTGCCCTTCGATGTTCAGCACAAACGGTGTCGACTTGCCGCCATCTTCGGTCAAGCCGACATTGAACTGCGTGCAGGCATTGCGCACCCGGCCATACAGCGGGCCGACCTCGCTGCCGCCCAGCTCTGCGGTATAGCCTTCGGCATGGCCGGTGCGCAGCCGTCCACCGACGCGGTCGTTCGCCTCGAGCACCGCGACCTTGAGGCCCTGGCTTTCGAGCACATGCGCCGCATTGAGCCCGGCGAGCCCTGCGCCGACGACGATGACATCGAGCTTTTCGGGCTGGCCGGCTCCCCTTGCGGTCTTGGCAACGGCAGAGGTCGCAAACATTGCGCCGGCTCCGGAGAGAAAGGCGCGGCGGCTACCGGTGAGGATCGTGTGCGACATGGGGCTGAACTCCTGCAGAGCGAAGCCGACACTATGCCGGGCGCTTGGCGATGCACCAGCGCAAAACGCCGCTGCTGTTCACCTGGTGGATAGTCGCGCCCGGTGCAGCGCCAGGGCGGCGCTCGATCGCATCAGCGCCAGATGCTCGCGCGCCAGGGTGGTCAAGTCCATGGCGCCCTCAGCCATCGGCGCCATCGTGTCGCGCGTGATCGCATAACGCGGCGAAAACGCATGGCCTGCGCGCAGCAGCGCCCATGCATTGACCAGATGGTTGCCATAGCGGTCGGGCGTGAGGTCGGGGAACAGCAGCTCGGGCTCGCCGGGCAGCAAGGGCTCGCTTCGGGTGTCGCTGGCGCCCAGTTGCTTGGTTGCTGAATCGATCACCTCAGCCCAGGCGGCCCAGTCGAGCGGCGGCTCGCCCGGCCAGCGATCGGACAGGCCATGCCCGGGAAGATCGATCGCCAGCACGCTCTCGGGCAGCAGATCGAGCGATCGGCCGGGCCCGTGGATGTGCAGCACGTCGCCGCTGCCGCGCCAGTGGATCAGCCCGTCAAAGGCATCGGTTCGAACCGGAAGAAAGCCTCGGTCAATGTCCTGCACAGGCATGAAGGCGGGCGCGGGATGGTGCGCGAGCCAATTGGCATTGCCGCTGGAATGGGCTACCGGATCGGGCTGCTCGGCGGTGCTCCATCCAGCAGGCAGCGCAGGAAACCGCGCCATGTGCGCCGTCATCGGGTCGCTGGAATAGCTCGAGAGCAGGGCGGGCGGCACATCGGCACCGGCGGGCGGGACGTCGTAGCCGGCGCTGAGCGCGGCACGATAGCCGTGGCGATAGGCATCGCCCGAGGCGAGCAGGTCCATCACCTGCGGATGAAGCACCATGGGGTCGGCATGCGGGGCCGACATGCGCCGCGCCTGTTCGGGCTTGTACCACGGGAAGTACCAGCTCTGTTCGAGCATGCGGTTCCATGCCCATAACAGGTGCTCGCCATAAGGCTGGGGGTGGAAGGGACGCAGATACGCCTCGCCGACATCGTCGAGCTCGTGCGGATGAAAGCAGGGATAGCCGCCGACGGCGAGCGCGACGAAGCGCTCGGGATGGCGGCGCAGCGCATTCATCAGGAAGATGCCACCCGAATGGAAGCCATAAGCCGCGATTGCGCGAAACCCCACGGCGTCAGCAAAGTCGAGGATCGCGTCGGCAAAGTCCTCAGTCGTCGGGCTTGCGATCGGCAGCGGATCGGACTGGCCGAAGCCGGGCGAATCGGGTGCGATGCAGGTGAAGCGCTCGCCCCATTGCGCCATCATCGCGGTATACTCGTCCGATGATCGCGGGCTCTGGTGGATCAGCAGCACCGGCGGACCGCTGCCGCACATCCGGTAATGCACGCGCCGTCCGGCGAGCGTCAGATAATGTCGGGTGATGCGCATGGCGCAGTGTCTACCGCATCGCGCCGCCCTGCAAGCCCGGCCCGGCGCGGGACTGGCCGCATCGTGGATAGCCGCCCGCTCGCCCGATGATCTCGCCACCGCGCTGCCACCAAGGGGCTAAGGCCGCCATGTGCGGTGCGATGCAAACCAAGGGGAATGATCGATGCGTGATGGCGTAACCGAGGTGGGACCACAGCGTTACCGCGAAACCTATGGCCGCTTCTTCGAGGAGTTCGCGGTGGGCGATGTCTATGAACATCGCCCGGGCCGCACGATCACCGAAACCGACAACATCTGGTTCTCGCTGCTGACGATGAACCAGCACCCGGCGCACTGCGATGCCAACTTTGCTGCGAAGACCGAGTTCGGCAAGCCTTTGGTCGCATCGCCGCTCACCGTGGCGATCATGACCGGGCAGAGCGTTTCCGACGTCAGCCAGAAGGCGGTCGCCAATCTGGGGTGGAAGGAAATCCGCCTGCTCAAGCCGGTGTTCGCGGGCGACACGCTCTATTCGGAATCCGAAGTGCTCGAAAAGCGCGAGAGCGAAAAGCGCCCGACCCAGGGCATCGTCACCATCAAGACCATCGGCAGGAACCAGACCGGCGATGTGGTGTGCGAATTCACCCGGGTGATGCTGATCTGGAAGAAGGGCTTCGGCCCGATGGACGATTGATCCTGCACGCACGGGCGCGCCGGTCGGCCGGGCACTCGCCGCAAGGCGGATAGTTTGGGCCAAGGGTGCATCGGGGCGCGCGCGCGCTTTCTAGCCAGATCACAGTCGAGATGAGGGGCAGGACGTATGTCCGCAACAGAACGTTGCCAGGTAGTAATTGTCGGGGCCGGGCCGGTGGGCACGACCATGGCGACCTTGCTGGCCAAGCAGGGCGCGGACGTGATCGTGCTCGAGGCCAATGAGGACTGCGCCCAGGACCTGCGCGCCTCGACCTTTCACCCGCCGACGCTGGAAATGCTCGACGAGGTCGACGTGACCCCGATGCTGCTGCAGCGCGGGCTGAAGGCGCCGGTCTATCACTGGCGCGATCGCCAGTCGGGCGAGGTCATCGGCTTCGATCTGGGCGAGCTGTCCGATGTCACGCGCTATCCGTTCCGCATCCAGTGCGAGCAATATCATCTTTCGCGCGCGCTCGCCGAGGGGCTGGCGCGCTACTCGAACGCGCAAGTGCGCTTCAACCACCGTCTGCTGGCGTTCGATCAGGACGACAAGGGCGTCAGCGTGTTCGTCGAGAGCCCCACCGCAATCCAGCAGATCCGCTGCGATTTCCTGATCGCCGCGGACGGCGCCAACAGCGTGGTGCGCAAATGGCTGGGGATCGAGTTCGACGGGTTCACTTATCCCGAACGGTTCCTGTGCCTGTCGACCGACGAGGATCTGACCGCGCATCTCGATAACCTGGCTTATGTGAACTATGTCTCCGATCCAGAGGAATGGCTGGTGCTGCTCAAGGTGCCCTCGCTGTGGCGGGTGCTGGTCCCCACCGATGGCGATGCAACCGATGACGATCTGCGCTCCGATGCGCGCAAGGATGCGATCTTCGGGCGATTGGTGGGCGATGGCGCGCGCGTGAAGACCTTCCACCGCACCTTGTACCGGGTGCACCAACGCGTCGCCAAATCCTTCCGCGAAGGGCGGGTGATGCTGATCGGCGATGCCGCGCATCTCAACAACCCGCTGGGCGGCTTCGGCATGAACTCGGGCCTGCACGATGCGTTCAACCTGTTCGAAAAACTCGCGCCGGCGCTCAAGAACGGTTCGCCCAACGGCGCGCTCGCCCTGTTTGATCGCCAGCGGCGGCAGGTGACGCATGATTTCACCCAGGCGCAGACGATAGAGAACATGGCCTTCATCCGCGGCGGCGCGGGCGAAGGGCACGAGCTGCGGCGGCAGGCGATGCTTGCGATCCAGGGGGATGACGAGCGACGCCGCGCCTATCTGCTCAAGCAGGCGATGTTCGACAGCCTCGACAAGGCCCGCGCGATCAACTGACTTCACGAAGGGGAAAGGCCATGGGCGATGTTCTGGGCTGGCGCAGGCTGCTGGGGGTGGTGGCGCCGTCCACCAACACCGTTGTGCAGCCCGACATGGAGCGGATGCGGCCCGGAGGCGTGACCAATCACTTTTCGCGGATCTATGTCGAGGACCCCGTCGCGCTGTCGAACGAGGATTTCATCGCCGGAACTACCGCGATCGCGGAAAACACGATGGACGCGGTGCGCTCGGTGATGACCTGCCGTCCCGACTATCTCGTGCTCGGCATGTCGGCGATCACCTTTTACGGTGGCGTCCAGGGATCCGTCGACTTCAAGCGCCGGGTCGAACAGGTCGCAGGGGTGGGCGCGAGCACCGGCGCCGAATCGATCGCGGCCGCGCTGCATGCCTATGGCGGGATCCGGCGGGTAAGCTTCGTTTCGCCTTATTATCCCGTCGCCAATGCCGAGGTGCAAAGGTTCCTCGAAGAATCAGGGTTCACGGTGGTGCGCGACGTGCCGCTGCAATGCCGGTGCTGGACCGACATCGCCAAGGTAACACCCGATCGGCTGCGCGAGGTGATCGAGCATCTCGATGGGCCCGATGTCGATGCCATCGTCCAGGTGGGGACCAATCTGTCGATGGTCGATCTGGCGGCCGAGCAGGAGGCGCTGCGCGGCAAGCCGGTGATCGCGATCAACACCGCCACCTATTGGCATGCGCTGCGGGCGTGCGGCATCGAGGACAAGGTTGCAGCTGTGGGACGCCTGCTCAAGGAGTTCTAACGCACATTCGATGAGCCTTGTGTCGGAAAGGCATCTGCGATGGCCATGACAAGGTGGAGGGGGGAAATTGCATAAAACTGCAAAAAAGGGTTTGACCCGAATCGGAAGGGTGCATATATGCCCGTTCACCGGACGGGACACACTGTTGTTTTCGCCGGTCGCCAACATAGACGGACGCCAAGTCCCCCGGTAGGAAAATCGGGGAACACT
>NZ_LJHP01000022.1:0-57745 GCF_001295965.1 Blastomonas sp. AAP25 | reverse complement strand
GGGGGGGGGCCTGAACCTGCCCGAAGTTTTGTAGCCGCGCCCACCCCCTACCCCCTCCCGCAAGCGGGAGGGGAGAGAATAGAGAAAAAATGACCCAGTCCACCGCCCAGTTCGTCAACATCGGCGAGCGCACCAACGTTACCGGCTCTGCCAAGTTCAAGAAGCTGATCATGGAAGACCGCTATGAAGAGGCGGTCGATGTCGCGCGCCAGCAGGTGGAGAACGGCGCGCAGGTCGTCGACATCAACATGGACGAAGGCTTGCTCGACGCGCACGCCGCGATGACCCGCTATCTCAAGCTGATCGCCGCCGAGCCCGATATCGCGCGCGTGCCGTTCATGATCGATTCGTCGAAATGGTCGGTGATCGAGGCGGGGCTGAAGTGCGTTTCGGGCAAGCCGATCGTCAACTCGATCAGCATGAAGGAAGGCGAGGAAGAGTTCCTGCGCCACGCGCGGATCTGCATGGATTACGGCGCGGCCGTGGTCGTGATGGCGTTCGACGAAGTCGGGCAGGCCGACACCAAGGAGCGCAAGGTCGAGATCTGCGAGCGCGCGTACAAGTTGCTCACCGGAATCGGTTTTCCGCCCGAAGACATCATCTTCGACCCCAACATCTTCGCGGTCGCCACCGGCATCGACGAGCATCGCCGCTATGCCATCGACTTCATCGAAGCGTGCACCGAGATCAAGAAGCGTTGTCCGCATGTCCATATCTCGGGCGGCGTCTCCAACCTGTCGTTCAGCTTCCGTGGCAACGAGCCGGTGCGCCGCGCGATGCACAGCGTGTTCCTCTACCACGCCATCAAGGCAGGCATGGACATGGGCATCGTCAACGCAGGGCAGCTCGACATCTATGACGACATCAATCCCGAGCTGCGCGAAGCGTGCGAGGATGTGATCTGGGACAGGCGCGAGGATTCGACCGAGCGGCTGATCACGCTGGCCGAATCCTTCCGCGGCAAGGACGAGCGCGCCGAGAAGCAGGCCGCCGAATGGCGCAGCTGGCCGGTGGTCAAGCGGCTGGAGTATGCGCTCGTCAAGGGCATCGATGCGCATATCGTCGAGGATACCGAGGAAGCGCGGCTTGAAGCGACCCGCCCGATCGAGGTCATCGAAGGTCCGCTGATGGACGGGATGAACGTGGTCGGCGACCTGTTCGGCGAGGGCAAGATGTTCCTGCCGCAGGTGGTCAAATCCGCACGCGTGATGAAGAAGGCGGTCGCACACCTGTTCCCCTATATCGAGGCCGAGAAGGACCCCAATGCCAAGGGCAAGGGCCGGATCATCATGGCGACCGTGAAGGGCGATGTGCACGATATCGGCAAGAACATCGTCGGCGTGGTGCTGCAATGCAATGGCTATGAGGTCGTCGATCTGGGCGTGATGGTGCCCTGGCACGACATCCTCAAGGCCGCCAACGACAACAAGGCCGACATCATCGGCCTGTCCGGCCTGATCACCCCCTCGCTCGACGAGATGGTGACCGTGGCCGAGGAAATGCAGAAGGCGGGCATGACCATGCCGCTGATGATCGGCGGGGCCACCACTTCCAAGGTCCACACCGCGCTCAGGATCGCGCCGGCGTATGAAGGCCCGGTGATCCACGTGCTCGATGCCAGCCGCGCGGTCGGCGTCGCCTCGAACCTGGTCAGCCAGACCAACCGCGATCCCTTCGTGCTCAAGGTCGCCGAGGAATACGAGGCCGTCCGCATCGCCCGCGCCAACAAGGGGCAGAACGAGCTCGCCCCGCTCGAGGTCGCGCGCGCCAACGGCTTTGTCGCCGACATGAGTCAGAAGCCGCCTGCGCCGGTGCAGCCTGGCCTCCACGTGTTCGAGGACTGGGACCTTGCGGACCTTCGCGAATGCATCGACTGGACGCCATTCTTCCGTGCGTGGGAGCTGGCGGGCAACTTCCCGGCAATCCTCACCGACGAAGTGGTCGGCGAGAGCGCGACGTCCTTGTTCGCCGATGCCAATGCGATGCTCGACCAGATCATCGCTGAGAAGTGGCTGACTGCGAAGGGCGTGGTGGGCCTGTGGCCGTGCCAGCGCGATGGCGACGATGTGTTCATCCACGCCAATGGCGAGGAAATCCGCATGCCGTTCCTGCGCCAGCAGATTGCCAAGCGCGAGGGCCGGGCGAACATGTGCCTTGCAGACTTCATCGACACCGCGGGTGACTGGATCGGCGGCTTTGCGGTCACCGCAGGGCATGGCATCGACGAGCAGCTGGCAAAGTTCCAGGCCAATCACGACGATTACAACGACATCCTGCTGAAAGCGCTGGCCGACCGCCTCGCCGAAGCCTTTGCCGAACGCCTGCACCAGCACGTGCGCACCACCCTGTGGGGCTATGCGGCAGGCGAGCAGCTGACCAACGAGGCGCTGATCAAGGAGCAGTATCGCGGCATCCGCCCCGCGCCGGGCTATCCCGCCTGCCCCGACCACAGCGCCAAGCCTGCGCTGTTCGAGATGCTCAAGGCCACCGATGCAACCGGCATCACGCTGACCGAAAGCTTTGCGATGCTGCCGACCGCGGCGGTGAGCGGCTTCTATTTCGGTCATCCGGACTCGGCCTATTTCGGCGTGGCGCGGATCGGTGAGGATCAGCTCATCGATTATGCCCACAGGCGCGGGGTCGACATGGACACCGCCCGCCGCTGGCTGCGTCCCAATCTGGACTGACCGGTCGGGATCGGTGCGGATGTGTTGACTCCCGCGCACTAAACCGCAACATCCCGCCGGGACTGGCGCTGCGGCAGTCCCCCAAGGGGCCTGTAACGCGTGACACCATCGGAGCTCAGCGCGTATTTCTTCCTGCAGATGGCGCTGATCATCGCCACCTGCAGGGTGATCGGCTATGCGGTTCGCCGGTGGCTGGGCCAGCCCCAGGTGGTCGGCGAGATGATGGCGGGCGTGGTGCTCGGCCCCTCGCTGTTCGGCTATGTCCTTCCCGACGTGCAGGCCGCGCTGTTCCCAGCAGAAACCCGCGACGTGCTGTTCGTCTGCGCGCAGCTGGGCGTCGGGCTGTACATGTTCATCGTCGGGCTGGGCTTTCGCTCGGATCACTTCCGCGCGCAAATGGGCAGCGCCGCTGCGGTATCCTTTACCGGCATGGCGGTCCCGTTCCTGGTCGCCGTCGTGCTCGCCCCGATGCTGCAACGGGTGCCCGGGCTGTTCGCCAGCGACGTCAACCAGTTCCAGGCGACCCTGTTCCTGGGCGCGTGCATCGCGATCACCGCCTTTCCCATGCTCGCGCGGATCATTCACGAACGCGGGCTCACCGATACACGGCTGGGCAGCCTGACGCTGTCAGCCGGCGCGATCGACGATGCCGCCGCGTGGACGGTGCTCGCCATCGTGCTGGCGAGCTTCGGCGATGGCCCGGGCGTCGCGATCAAGGCGATCGCCGGCGGCGCGGCGTTTGCCGCGTTCATGCTGATCTACGGGCGGCGGCTGCTCGCGCCTCTGGGCCGGATCGCCGAGCGCGATGGCAAGGTCACGCATTCAATGCTGGCGGTGGTGTTCGTGCTGTTCATGATGGCCGCATTCGCGATGGACTTCATCGGCATCCACGCGGTGCTGGGCGGATTCATCCTGGGCATCTGCATGCCGCGCGGGCTGCTCGCCAACGATGTCCAGCGCCAGCTCGAGCCGATCGTGATGGTGCTGCTGATCCCGATGTTCTTCGCCTATTCGGGGCTCAACACCCAGCTGACCGTGGTCAACAATGCCGAGCTGCTGGCGATCGCGATGGGGATCCTTGCCGCATCGATCCTCGCCAAGGGGGTCGCCTGCTATGTCGCCGCGCGGCTGACCGGGCAGGACAATGCGACAGCCATGGCGATCGGCGCGCTGATGAATGCGCGCGGCATGATGGAGCTGATCATCATCAACATCGGCCTGCAGCGCGGCATCATCGGTCCGGCGCTGTTTTCGATGCTGGTGATCATGGCGATCGTCACGACCTTCATGGCATCGCCGCTGTTCGATCTGGTCTACGGCCGCAAGCGCAAGAGTGCGCCGGTAACGGATGCGCCCGGGCCTGTCCCGTGACGGGACGGGCCTTACGTTAACCCTCTAAATCCGCGCGTTTTTGTGCCGCTGTGCTATTTTCCGCGGCATGACCTTCTTTCGCATCCTCCTGCTCGTCGCGCTGCTCGCCAGCATCGCCGTCCCGCTCTCCGCGCAGCAGGGACGCCCCACACCCTATCGCATCGCCGAGACCGGCAAGGCATATCGCTCGCTCGCCGATGCTGTTGGCAAGATCGGCGGAGGCACCGGGACGATCGAGGTACAGCCCGGCATCTGGCGCGACTGCGTGGTGCAGGAGGCGGGCAACATCACCTACCGCGCGGTCACCCCGGGGACCGCGATCTTCGACGGCGGCGTGTGCGAGGACAAGGCCACCCTGGTGCTGCGCGGCCGCAGCGCGCGGGTCGAGGGGCTGATCTTCCAGAACATCGCGGTGCGCGACGAGAACGGCGCAGGCATCCGGCTCGAATGGGGTGACCTGACCGTCGTCAACAGCCTGTTCCGCGACAGCCAGCAGGGTATCCTTTCGGCGCAAAACCCCGGCGGCCGCATCGTCATCGACAAGAGCACGTTCTCGGGGCTCGGCCTGTGCGCATCGGACTGCGCGCATTCGCTCTATATCGGCGATTACGGCTCGCTCACCGTCACCCGCTCGCGCTTCGAAAAGGGCCAGGGCGGGCACTATGTCAAAAGCCGCGCAGCCCGCGTCAGCATCACCGATTCGAGCTTCGACGACAGCCGCGGCAATGGCAGCAACTACATGATCGACCTGCCCGGCGGCGCGAGCGGCGAGATCACCCGCAACATCTTCGTGCAGGGGCAGAACAAGGAAAACTGGTCGGCGTTCATCGCTGTGGCCGCCGAGGGCCGCAGCTATTCCTCGGCTGGCCTGCAGATCTTCGGCAATGACGCAAGCCTGGCGCCAGGCGTCGAGCGCAACACCTGGTTCGTCGCCAACTGGAGCCGCGATCCGATCCCGCTGGGCGAAAACCGGCTAGGCAAGGGCCTGAGCCCCTACGACCAACGCTGACCCATCAGTCTGCCGTGGCGTCGATCCCGATCCGCCTCGCGCGCGCCTTCCACATGTCGCGGGCATAGGCCTGCATGTCGGGGATCTTGTCGACTTCGTCGATGATCTCGAGCCCGAAGATGGTCTCGACCACATCCTCCAGCGTGACGATGCCCTGCGCCGAACCATATTCGTCGACCACCAGCATGATGTGGTGGTTCTCCTCGATGAACCGTTGAAACAACCGGTCCACGGGCACCGTGCCCAGCGTGCTGGTCATCGGCCGGATCAGGCTGTCAAGCGTGGCCTCACCCTGCCGCGCCCGATCGCCCTGCTCGATGATGTGCATCAGCACCTCCCCCTTGAGCACGAAGCCGATGACATCGGCCGGGTCGGTATCCGAAATCGGGATGCGGGTGAAAGGCTTGTCGCGCACTTCGCCCACGAATTCGGCCAGCGGCGTGGTCTTCGGCAGCCCGAACACCACCGTGCGCGGGGTCATGATGTCCCAGGTCTTGACCTCACCCAGCTGCAGCAGATTGTGCAGCACCTCGCTTTCCTGCCGGTGCAGCTGGCCTGAATCGCTCCCCATCCGCGCGACCGCCATCAGCTCTTCGCGGTGCTTGGGAGCGTGCGCGGCCTGGCCGAAGGTGATCAGCCGGGTCAGCTGCTGCGAAAACCAGACCAAGGGCGCGAGCAGGCGGATCATCACCGGCAGCACCCGCCCGACAAAGGGCGCAAGCTGCAGCGCATAGCGCGCGCCGATGGTCTTGGGGATGATCTCGGTCAGGATCAGCACCGCCACCGTCAGCGCGGCGGCGAAGATCGCCTGAGTCGAATTGCCGAACAGCCGCGCATATTCGGCGCCTGCGCCTGCCGCGCCCATCGTATGCGCCACCGTGTTGAGCGTCAGGATCGCCGCCAGCGGGCGATCGACGTCGCGCTTGAGCACCTCCATGCCATCGGCCCAGCGTGCGCCGTTGGTCTTGCCGGTCTGGATCGCAGACGGTGTGATGGTGAGCAAAGAGGCTTCGAGCAGCGAGCACAGGAACGATATTCCCAGCGCGCTGCCAACATAGATGAACAAGAGGGTCATGAATCTGCCAATGGGTGGGGGAAAAGCCGAGCGCTCAAGGAGCGTACCCCTCGACCACAAGGTCGGTTCCGGGCAAGGGCCCGTTGACCCATTGGCGAAAGCTCGCAAAGCGACTACATCGGCCGCCAATGACGATGCGCCTCCTGAAAGCCGTGCTGGCGGTGATGCTGACCCTGTTGCCGCTCGCCGCGTCGACACAGCTTGTCGCGCAACCGCTGCAGCGCGGCCCCAACAACATCGCGGCATCTTTGGTCGCCGAAAGCCCCGCGCCCGCGCCGGGAAGCACCGTCGATCTCGCCTTTGCGATGACCCCCAAGTCCGGCTGGCACGGCTATTGGCTGAACCCCGGCGATGCCGGGCTGGGCATGACGCTGACCTGGAACCTGCCCAGGGGGGTGAGCGCGGGCGAGCTGCGCTATCCCGTGCCCGAAACGCTGATCATCGCCGGGCTGATGAACCATGTGTTCGAGGGCGCCTACGCGCCTCTGGTGGCGCTGACCATCGATCCGTCCCTGGCCCCCGGCGCCCGCCTGCCAATCTCGGTCAAGGCCGACTGGCTGGCCTGCACCGACGAGATCTGCGTGCCCGAAAGCGCGACGCTATCGACCAGCCTGATCGTGGGCGACGGCGCGACCAGCAAGGACACCCGCGCCCGGTTCGACGGCTGGCGCCAGCGCCTGCCCGCGCCTTTGGGATCGAAGGCGACGTATCAGCTCGACGGCAAGATCCTGCGCATCGCCGTCCCCTATCCCGCAGCGGGCGATATCGAGGCGCCCTATTTCTTCGCAAGCACCGAACGGGCGGTGCGCTACAGCGCGCCCCAGGCCTTTTTCCGCGATGGCGACCGGCTGATCATCGAGACCGAGGCGAGCGGCGCATTGGCGGGACCGCTGGCAGGCGTGCTGCGCATCGGTGAGCATCTCGGGCTCGAGCTGGTGGCCGATAAGGGCGCGGTGGCACCCGGCGGCACCCGGATCAATGCCGCCGCAGCGGATGAGCCCGAGGGCGGCATGCTGGCCCTGCTCGCGGCCGCGCTGGGCGGCGCGCTGCTCGGCGGCCTGCTGCTCAACATCATGCCCTGCGTCTTCCCGATCCTCAGCCTCAAGGCGATCAGCCTTGCCAAGGCCGGTGGCGACGAGCGCGGTGCGCGGCGCGATGCGCTGGCCTATACCGCGGGCATCGTGCTGGTGTGCGTCGCGCTGGGCGGACTGCTGCTGATCCTGCGCGCGGGCGGGGAGCAGGTCGGCTGGGCATTCCAGCTGCAGGACCCGCGCATCATCCTGGGCCTGTTGCTGCTGGTCACCACGATTTCCTTCAACCTGGCCGGACTGTTCGAGTTCGGCAGCATTTCTGCAGGCTCGAGCCTCATCGGCAGGGGCGGTGCGGCAGGCTCGTTCTGGACCGGCGCGCTCGCGGCCTTCGTCGCAACACCCTGCACCGGGCCGTTCATGGCCGCGGCGATGGGCAGCGCGCTTGTGCTGCCGGTGCCTGCCGCGCTGCTGGTGTTCGCAGGCCTGGGCCTGGGCCTTGCGCTGCCGTTCCTCGCGATCGGCTTCATCCCCGCGCTGCGCCACCGCCTGCCACGACCGGGCGCCTGGATGGGCACCTTCCGCAGCATCATGGCGGTGCCGATGTTCCTGACCGGGCTGGCGCTGGTCTGGCTGCTGGGCCAGCAGACGGGCAACACCGGCGTGCTCTTCGGCCTTGCCGCCGCGATGCTGCTGGCGTTGCTCCTGTGGTGGCTGGGCGCGCGGCAGAAGGCCGGACGCAGCGGCTGGCTGCCGCTTGCCCCGGCGCTTGCCAGCGCGGTCGCGGCGATCATGCTGCTGCCGACCGGAGGCAGCGCGGGTTCGCCCGAAACCTCAGCCGATGCGACGCTTCCCGCGCAGCCGTTCAGCGAGGCAAAGCTTGCTGAACTTCGGGCGGCGGGGACCCCGGTGTTCGCTTATTTCACCGCCGACTGGTGCATCACCTGCAAGGCCAACGAAGCCGCCGCGATCCAGCGTGAGGCCACCGCCGCCGCGTTCAGCAAGGCGGGCGTGGTGGTGCTGGAAGGCGATTGGACCCGCCGCGATGCCGCGATCAGCCGCTATCTCGAGGCGCAGGGCCGCTCGGGCGTACCACTGTATGTGTGGTACAAGCCCGGCAGCGACCCGGTCATCCTGCCGCAGGTGCTCACTGTCGAGACGCTGACCGAACTGGTCGGCTGATCGCCCGATCGGGGGTGCGCTTATGCGGTGACCGCGCGCAGCCCTTCGATGAAGTGCGGGATATTGGCGTCGGTGAATCCGGCGATGTTGATCCGTCCCGATCCCGCCATGTACACGCCATAGTCGGCGCGCAGTGCGGCAATCTGTTCGGAGGTCAGCTGCAGCACCGAGAACAGTCCGTTCTGCTGGCCGACCGCGGCGAGATTGACCGATCCGATCGCCTGATGCGCCGCCAGCGCATCGCGCACGCCGCGCATCCGCGCCCGCATCGATGCAAGCTCGTCGAGCCAGATCTTGGTGAGGCCTTCGTCTTCCAGCACGATCCGCACCGATGCCGCGCCATGATCGGGCGGCATCGACCAGTTGGCGCGCGCGAGCGCGGCCAGGTTCGATTGCACCGATGCCTGCTGCGCGGGGCTTTCGGTCATCACATACAGCGCGCCGACGCGCTCGCGATAGAGGCCGAAATTCTTGTCGCAGCTGTACGCAATCAGCGCCTCGGGCACGCGCGAGAGCACCGCACGCAGGCCATAGCCGTCCGCCTCGAAGCCATGGCCAAGGCCGTGATAGGCAAGGTCGATCAGCGGGAACAGCCGCTTGGCCGCCACCGTCTCGGCAATCTCGTCCCACTGGGTTTCGCTATAATCCGCGCCGGTGGGGTTGTGGCAGCATCCGTGGAGCAGCACCGCATCGCCTGCCTCGGCCTTGTCGAGCGCGGCTTCGAGCGCGTTGAAGTCCAGCCGCTGAGTCGCGACATCCATATGGCGGAAGGTCTCGCAGGCAAGCCCCACGGCATTGAGGATCTGCACATGGTTGGGCCAGCTGGGCGTGCCCATCCAAATGCGACGGACGCCGGCCTTGAGCAGCAGGTCCGCCGCAAGCCGCACCGCGCCGGTGCCGCCTGGGGTCTGCAGCCCGTCGATGCGCCCGGCCGGATCGAAATCGCCCAGCATCCACGGCATGATCGCGCGGACAAAGCCCATATCGCCTTCGGGGCCGAGATAGCTCTTGCTGTTCTGGTCCGCGAGCAGCCTTGCCTCGGCCGCCTTGATCGCCGCGAATACCGGCGTGGCGCCATCGGCGGTGCGATAGACGCCAACGCCAAGGTCGATCTTCTCGGCGCGTTCGTCAGCGGCATAAAGCTTGATAAGCGCGAGCAGCGCGTCGGCCGGTTGCGCCTTCAATTGTTCAAGCACGGATCAATCCCCCAATAATAGCAATAATGTTGCCGGAGTCGTAGCGTCCGGCGTCAGGAAAATGCGCGTGCATCCATGCCGCCAGCTTGACGCCGGGGCAAGGCAAAAAGGCAAAAAGGCCGGTTGCCACGATCTCGCGACAACCGGCCTTTCCTTGCCCATTTCTGGCAGTGCGACCCTGCGGGCTAAATCATCAGAACGGAACGAAATTTCGTTTGCGGGTGAACTTCATGTAGCCGGCGTTGATCCCCAGCCTGAGGCCCAGTCCCATGCGCACCGGGATCAGCACGACATCGCCGCGACGCAGGTAGCTGGTGTGGAATCCGCCGACCAGATAGGCCGCGCCCTCGCCCGCGCCGAAGCGCTTGTAGAGGTCCTCGCTGTCATACAGGTTATAGACCAGCACGAAGGTGTTGCCGGCATTGGCGCCGGCGTCAAACCCGATCGACGGACCAGTCCAGTAGACCGGCCGCTCGCCCTCCACCTTGTGGTGCAGCGTACCCGAGCCATAGCGCAGCCCGACCACGAACGCGCCCGAAGCCTCGCGCCCGATGATATAGCCGTTGGGCTCGCCCTGCTTGCGCAGGATATCCTCGATCAGTCCGGCCAGGCCCTCGGCGCCCTTGCCGAACACGCCCTCGGCGGCGCCGATGAGGTCATCCTTCTGATAGCCGTTGTCGGCAGTTCCCGACTGCGCCTCGAAGCCGGGCTGGGTGTCCAGACCGGGCTGCGGCGCGCTGGCGGGCGGCGGCGCATAAACCTCGCCGCTGGCCGCGCTCGAATCGGGGGTGCCATAATCATAGCCCTGGTCGAGCGGCGCACTGGTTTCGGGCGCCCGCGGCGGTGCCAGGTCGGAATCGATCGCCTCGTTGGGATCGACGGTGGTGACTTGCGCACGGGCCACGCCGGCCACAGGGCCGCCCAGCGCCATGGCCATTACCCCGGCGGCCGCCAGAATGTGCTTGAATAGCCCTGATCGCATAGATTTGCCTCCCGCTCATGCACTGGCTGACACGAATCCCGCATTTGTGCAGCGCGCACAATGAACCGGCGATGACCCGAGTCGATGGTGCGGCAGCCCGAGTCAAAAACGCGCCAAATCGTGGGAAACCCGCGGCTTGCCTGCAGCCCGGGCGGGAAACTCGGGTCAATTGCAGGTGATCAACACATCTGCCAACTATCCGGTTGATCCCCGCCCAAGGCGCCGCTATAGCGCGCTCTGGCCAATCGACCGGCCCCAAGGCAGGGGCTTGCTCGCATTCAGATGCGTGCCATGCGGAGACGTGGGTGAGTGGCTGAAACCAACGGTTTGCTAAACCGTCGTGGGGGGATTACTCCCACCGAGGGTTCGAATCCCTCCGTCTCCGCCAATTGCTGTTGATTTATTTGCTATTTTTTTGTTTCGGTGGCAGCGCTCCCTTAATAGCTCCCAAAAAAAGGTTCTCGCTTGCTAGATCGAGAATCGCAGCTTCCGACCAGACTCCGTCGTTCCCATCAGCCATCTCGAATGGCCTCTCACGCTGAAACGCTATTGCGTAGGCGAGCGATATCGTCGTGTCCAAGCTCGATCAGAGATTCGGGCGGCAGCAAGTTGTGTCCTGTTAACCCAGTGGGCTGCGAGAGCCGTACCCGCAACGCGTCAAGGGCCGAAAGCTGAGCAGGTATCCACGCAACGAGAGCCAATATGGACGGCACCGACCCCGATAAAAGGCTCGTCCAATCCCATCAAGCGGATGATATCCGTCCCGTGGCGGCCAAGTGGCAGGGAGACAAGTCCAAGGGCGGTAGCTACAAATCCGAAGGTGGCGAGCAGAGCGCCAGCATCCCGCCAGACGAGTGAAGACCAATTTTCATAGCACGCGGCGGGCCTAGACGCATCAGCGACGAATTGGATTGTGATACCGAAGACGGCAGGCGTTGAGGCCTGCACACTGTCGGCGTTTGCCTTGAGCCCGGCGGCAGGGTCTGAACCGAGAACACCTATCTCATGATGCGCATCGAGATACATTCCGGCCGCGCGTCCAGCGGCAAGGGGGAGGATCATAAGGTCGATGGGGTGGAGACCGCCGGCAGAAGGGGGGGGACGGCTTTCCCACATGCCAAAACGACCATCCGTTCGACGCTCATGCAATTGCGTCGCGTGCCAGAGCAGAGAGCCGAGTGAACGATCGTCAAGATCACCGCCGTTGAGCGAGCGACGGCTATGAAGAATATCGAACAGATATACATCGGGAGCGGCGATGTCGCGCGGAAGAGGTATTCTATGCAGAAACTCGACCTCTGGCGGCGACCATGCCGCCGGCGGTACAATCGGCATCGGCTCCAGGTCAGTATGCATCGCCATATAGCTCTTCCATGACCTGCTGATGCTTGTAGCAGCCGCGACAATCTCCGCACGCGAACGGGCCAGTGTGGCAACTGTGCGCCCAGGCGATGACATCCCGCGTGACACCCGAGGATCGGACGAGCTCGGCGGTCGTCATCGAGACTGCTGGAGCTGTGACCCTGAGGCCGCCCTCCTGCATCGCCGTCAATCGGTCCATCGCCTGGTAAAACTCCGGGGTGCCATCGACATGGACCGCGTCGGTTGCTACCGATCCTATCATGAGCTGACCCGCGCCCAAGCCTATTGCCTTCATTGCGCCCAGCGTGACGAGAAGCTGATTCCGGTAGGGCCACCATTCGGAGACGGGGGCCTCCGTAAGAGGAGCGCAGCCGGCCATATCGCCCGATCCGAGCGAGGAGCAGTCGACGGACACGACTTCATGGGACATTGTCAGCAACTCGGCCACATGCCTCGCCGCTGCAATTTCCGACGCCGCAGCGCGCTGTCCGTAGTCGATCGTGATTGCGACGACCGGGCGCTTCCAAAATGCCAGCGCGACGGAGTCTACGCCACCGGATAAGAGGAGAGCGATCACTTCAGAGACCAGATCGCATGATAAATGGCTGACACCAAGTCGGTTGTGATAAGGCAATTAGAGCCGATCGGCATCTTCATGTCTTCTGGTCGCATATTCTGGGCGAGGGCAACCACCGGCTTTCCTTGGGCGACTGCATATCCCACCTCGAATATCGTGCCTGCGTCTCCTCCGTTGAGGACGGCTAGAACGACGTCGCATTCATCCAAGCCCTTGAGATCAAGTGGCGCGACATGCTCCGCACTGCCGGGTCCGACATCGTGGAAGGGCGAGAAGACTCCCACACCCATGCCCAGGAACTGTTCTCGAATCTCCTCAACAAGCCAGCGTTCGGCAAGATTGAAGAATGGGGCCGCGAGGTATATCCGGCCTCTGCGTGGAACGACCGGATTGAAGCTGTGCGCTGCGAGGTCGGCCTCGGAGCCGATCGGCAACGACATGGTCTCGCAGTAGCGGCTCGTGGATTTAGATGCCAGGTCGGCCGCCTCTACATAGGACTTGCCAGCCACTGCCCAGAAGTATGTGAAAGCCGCCGAGAAGACGTCGCCAGATCCTATTTTGAAAACGCTTTCGCTGCGGTAGGCGGGGACGAACTCGTACCTGCCCCCCCACGCCACCATCGCGCCATGGCCGCCCATTTTTACGATCACCGCATCGGCATCCTGTCGCCCAATTAGGATCTCGGCCGCTTTCATCGGGTCTTCCTGTTCGGTGAGGCAGCGAGCCTCCAAGCGATTGAGGATCAGCACAAGTTCCTCTGCGGTGGAACCGTTCTCGCCGAATGGTCGCGGATCGAAGGCCGACTGGGGGTCGTAAACGGCACGCTTCGCCTTTATCTGAGCAGTGCCCTCCAGCATGCCGAACCTCAAGACGATGTCGTCCTCGACAACCAGCTGTGACTGCTGAGGGATGGCATCGGGACGAGGCAAGATCCGGGGTATGGCCAAGGAATGCGTGTATTGGAAGTTGACGGCGAAGGGCGTCTCCGGACCATCGACCGCTAACCCGTAGACACTCTCGATGTTCAGGAAGCCTTCCGACAGAGGCGCGGCACGATAGGTTACCAGGCGCGTGTCGGGAGCAAGGCCGCTGATCGCAGCCGCCGCGCGGCCAGCGGATCCATAGACTTCCACCCAATGCGGCTCGACGCACTGTTCGGCATACACGCCGCCAACGACGGTAGTCATACGGGTTCGATACGCAGCTGGATGTTTCCGCCGGAGATCGTCAGGACGACTGCCTCATAGCTGAAGCCCTGGCTTATGCATTCAATGAGGGCGAGGTGGCCGAGGAAAGTGAGCGAACCTGCGACCGCTCCCGTAGCATCCCTGACCTGAAGCACCGGCCTCCCGCTACTCATGTTGACCACGACGTAAAGGCGATCACCCACCTTCAGCGTTGCGACTACCGCAGGCTGCGGACTATTCAGCGGCGCGGTACGGACCGCCTCGCAAGAGAGGGTCGGCGTTGGTGTAGGCGTGGGTGAGCCACCGGACATGCTGTACTCCGTCAAATCTTCGTGACAGCAAGTAAACAATACTACCTTGCCCTACGTCAACTGCAAAACGAACGGTTCCAGAGGCTTGCGAACACTCCTACGATCATAGCCTGGTGCGACGAATGAGGAAAGGATTGAGGGAGAGAGCTGCCGCATAGTCATCCACATAACGGAATCGAGTAATGAAGGCTGGGCGGAAATTGCGGATGCGAAGTCGAGATAGGCCTTCTCCATTTCACGATAGTTCCGTTCTACCTTCCACGCATTGGGGAATAAGTGCAGCATTTTGGCTGCCCGGACGATGTGGATGTCAAGAATCGCCACCCTGTCGCTCCTCCGCCAGTTCCGCACAACCCAGGAGGCCGTCTTCAACCCTATCCCTGACAGGCTAGTGAGGGCGTCACGCAGCTCAATGTCCGGTGCCTCGTGGTTTACAGACCGCAGCTCGGAGAGCGCGGCTGCGACATATTTCCCTTTTTGCTGCGCGAAACGATAACGGACCTTGCGCGCGCCAACATCCAAGGGCGAGCTGAGCAGGTCGACCGTCCGTACCGGGTCGCAGAGCGCATCAGGATCCTCAGCGGCCACTTTCCGAAGACGCTCGTAAGCAGCCAGCCCAACCTCCGCTGGAATGCCGTAACCGCCCAGCAGACAGGCTAGCACCTCCTCCTCGAGCGTTTTGCCGAGCTTGTAGTGGTCGGGCTGCTCCAACCCCCACATCCACACCTGGCTGCACCAGTAGGCCGGGGTTCCCAGCTCCTCAGCCCGGCCCCACTTCAAACGGCGGATCCCAATGCGAGTGTCCGCAGACGGGAGGGACAGGGAGAGCGTATCATCCCCCACCATGGCGAGAACAGTCTGGTTTGACGAGACGACAGGATGATGCATATATGCATTCTATTATGCATAACGAGTCAGTGCAATGTCCTCTTTACTGATGTCGCTGGAGTCAGCGCGAAAGGCGCGCCATCTCCGTCAAACCGAATTGGCCGAAATGCTGGAGGTCACGCAGGGTCATTACAGCAAGGTGGTGAAGGGCGTGGTGCCGCTGTCTGCGAGCTTGGAAATGCGGATCCGAAAGTGGATTGATTCTCAGGGGGTGGAGTTTGATGAGCAGGACCGCGCCCGGAGGATGAAGGAACTGGCGAACTCCATCCATTCACAATGCGTAGCGCTCATGCGTTTGGCCGACATCCAGTCCCCGGATCCCTAACACCCACGGGAAAGACGCTTGCATCCGAACGTCCGCTCTTCGTCTATCCTTCGATGAGGAGATCCGTCTGTGCTTCAGCACCATGGTGCCTTTTGCCGCTGACGGCACGACCGCTCTGGCCGAGAGATACCCACTTACAATTCTCAGCGATTTCGATGATGACGGAACTTCAAGGAGAAAACGCATTCACACGCACTCGACTTCCCGCCCGTCGCTTTGGTCTGCCGCTCGATTTTCGCATGCAAACGCTGAAGAGAGCGCGCCTGCCACTGGCGAATCGACAATCGATGTATTGCGGGACGAGGGGCGCTCTATCCACCAGCAGGACTACGACCGGCTTCTATTCTCGGCTCCGGTGCGCCGTCTTGCCGACAAGACGCAGGTATGGCCTATGGATGCCAACGACGGCGTCCGGTCGAGGTTGACCCATTCGCACGAGGTGGCGAACCTTGCTAAGTCTATCGGAACACGGGTGGCGTCGGCCCCCGAGGGCAGCCCGTTCGGGGACGCTGACATCCATGGCGTCATCCAGCCCATCCTGTCGTCCATTGGCTTGGCCCACGATCTAGGGAACCCTCCCTTCGGGCATCAGGGCGAGGTCGCGATCAGCCAGTGGTTCAAACGGCGCAAGGACTGGATATTCGACCGCGCGGCCAAGGGAGGAGACAAGGTCGCGTTCCCGGTTGCTCCGTCGCTTCGCACGGAGTTTTCCGACTTCGACGGCAATCCACAGACGTTGCGCATTCTAACCCGGTTGCAGACATCGCATCGCAGTGTCGGTCTGGACCTGACCGCCGCGACGCTGGCGGGTGTCCTAAAGTATCCAGTTCATGCCGACAGCAGGGACAAGGACAAAGCCTGCATCAAGAAGGCGGGATACTTCGAATCCGAGCGCGAAATAGTCGCATGGGTCCGTCGCGAGACGGGGCTGCAGGAGGGGCAGCGGCATCCACTGACGTGGATCATGGAAGCATGCGACGACATCGCTTATTCCGTGCTCGACGTCGATGACCTCCTCAAGAAGGCGATCATTTCGCCAGATGACGTCTTGGTCATACTCAAACATACGAAATTTGTCAGCGGCCTTCCCTGCGTGGTAAAACTCGAGAAGAAATTCAACGAGATCAACAGGAGCGACCGGAGGGCCGAGATTCGGCGCGACATCAAGGAGCAGTATGTCCGGTCCTATCTCATCGAAGCGCTGATCAACGACGCTAGCAAGACCTACATCGCCAAGGCAGACGCCATCAACGACTTCACGCATGACGTCCCACTGATGGAGAAGAACCCACTTTGCGATACTCTTAAGGAGATCGCGCAGAAATACGGCTTCGCCCATACCGAAGTGCTGCGGGCTGAGGCTATCGGAGACGCCGCCATAGATGGGTTGATGACCGCGTTCTGGACGGCGATCCAGAATCGCAAGAAGCTACACGACCTCATGTCGACGCGGCTCGACGCCCGCGACCGCTACGTTTTCTCGTTGATCAGCCCGAACTATTTGGAGGCGGCGTGTCACGAGGCAACGGCGAAAGCGAATGCTGACAGCGAGGCCGTAGGCCGATATCATGAGCTAAGGCTGCTGACCGACATGATCTCGGGCATGACGGACGGATTCGCCATCAATACGTGGCAGAAGCTAAAGGAGCTCCCCGATGTCGGTCGCCCCTGACGTTAGAAGTCTCAAGCGCAGGCTGGATCGCTTTTTTTGGGACAACAGCTCAACGGAGACCGTCCTGTTGCGCCACCTGTTCAAGACGCATTTCGATCATTTCGACGGCGTCGGAGTGATCGGCGGCCTCGTGCGTGACTTCGCACGCGGCGGACGCTCGGCCTTCAAATCCGACATAGATTTAGTGGTGGAGGGAACCGCCGATGAGGTAGCGATGCTCGCGGAGCGCGTCGGAGCGACAGCAAACAGGTTCGGCGGCTTTGGGTTCACGGAGGGTCCATGGAAGATCGACTTCTGGGCACTAGAAAAGACCTGGGCTGTCGCCGAGGGGCATGTGGTCGTCGCCGGGCTCGCGGACGTCGTGCAATGCACATTCTTTGACTGGGATGCGGCCATCTACGATCTCCGCCGTAAACGGGTGGTCTGCACCGATGGCTATCTAGACCGTATACGCGACCGCCGACTTGAAATAGCCCTGCGGTCAAATCCCGGAGAACTGGGGAACCTGCTACGCGCCGCGCGGCGCATCCTGGGTTGGGGGCTGCGTCCCGGGCCTGAGCTTCGCCGGTTCATCCGGGAAAGTCTCGACGACGAGACTTTCAAGGCTCTGCAGGCGACCGAGCGAAGAAAGCACGCGGATCAACTCCTCAAAAAGTTTCGCGACGCCCGAGACCTGCGTTTCCATCTTCTAGCGTCGCACAGGGCCGAGGCCTTCGACAAGATGCAGATGCAGATGCATCTGCCATTCGATTGATTCTGATTTGCGGCAACTATCGACCAGTGCGCTATGGAAAAAGGCATATAGCCGCGAGAATCACGGAGATGTGAGCTCTTTTCAAAATGCAGCGTAGCCAATGACTAACGGAAAGTGATTTGCAGTACGCCCTTTGCTAACTCCATCACGCCCCCTGTCGGCGGTAGGAGGAAGCAATGATTGTTCTTTCTATCTTAGGCTAGGCGTACCCTGTCGTCCAGATGGAGTGGAAGGGCAATTCAAACGGCCATTTTGTTGCCCGGCTGTTGCCCTTCTACTTGGTAACTTTTCAATGACTTAGCACGGAGCCAAATTGGCGGCTATCTCGACCCAGAACTACTGTTGAATATTCGCTAGCGTATCTAAACCCGGCCAGCAAATACCTCCTTCGTGTTTAGTGCGTAAGCGGAATGAAATCCGCCTAATGACCATCTGAGCGACGCCGCAAGGAGGACAACACGCATCTGGAACCGATTCCCCTCAAGAAACCTCATTCGCGCGACTTTCGGCGACTTATCAGGCCACATCTGATTGCGGACCATTCTGGGGCCCTTCCAACAAATATGCTGGCTTAACATTGAGTGCATCGGCCAAACGCTCGATCACATCTACGCTTGCAGCGTACCGGCATCGCTCAAGGGCGCTGACGTAGGTCCGGTCAATCCCCGCTGCGTCTGCCAATTCCTCTTGAGAAAGTCCTGCGTCAAGCCGGGCTCGGCGTAGATTGTCCGCAAGGATTTGCCGCAGTGCCATCCCCAACATGGCTGGCACGTGTTGTGTATTTCACAACGGAGTATACTCTACATTAACTCATTGAGAATGGACTGGTCCGTTCGATGGAAAGGTCCTGCAATGAACTTTACCGACTGGGCACTCTTGGCAAGCGGCGGCGTCATCCTAGCCGGTATCGCCTACCCGTCATTGGCTGGCGCGAGGCCCAGCTGGAAAGTTGGAGCGTGGACGGGAGGCACGCTCTGGTCAGCATGGTTTGGCCTAGGAGCGGTGGCCTATCTGGCAGGTATGGCTACTGAGTTCGGATGGGTGGGCCTACTCGCTGCCCTGCCCTTGGCTTTTGCAGCTGGGCTAGTGCTCACATTTACGGCCGGTGCTCGTACACAGGTTATCGCGCTAACCGGGCCAATCTCGGCAAATCTGTGGTATCTGATGTGATCGTCAAAGCGATCGTCTGGTTAGTTTGCGCGGGTCTTGCCTCTCTCTGGTTAACGAAGGTTCTCAACCGTGACGGCAGGCGGCCTAGTCATCACGACATTTCATCGCCGATGGGTCCATGGGTGCTGCGGCCAAATCCTGGGCAAACACCACTCGAACCAGAAGTATGTTCCAGCCAACCCTCGGAATGCGACCCTGAGACCGCCACGACCGACCACGACGGACAACCAGGAGACCGGCTGCGCGAGCTGATGGGATTAGCCCTGACGGCCCCTACCCCTGATGCCGTTCTGGAGTTCAGCGCGTTTGCGTCGCGCCTCAAGAGGCTTGGCCCGTACAACATCATGATGGTCTACGCCCAACGTCCGGGCGCACGCGCTGTGGGCTCACGCAAAGAGTGGGCTTCCGCAGGTCAGACGGTCCGCCCAGACGCACTTCCCATTCTCATCTTGCGGCCAAATGGACCAATAGCCCAGGTTTTCGAGCTCGAGGACACATTGCCCCTCAGAGACAAGGATCCGCGCCAGAATGCATTCGCGGCCATTGGTGAGTTCAAGCCCGAGACCCTGCATGCAACGATCAAAAGCCTTGCCGCCCTGACCAAGCGTAAACTTAAGGTCGAGGTTACGTTCGCTGCATTAGGTTCGGATTCTGCAGGATGGGTGTCGCGGCAACCTACCCTTCCCCTGCAACCCAAACTGGTGCTGCAGGGGCAGCCGGGATTGGCCGCACTGACGCCGGGCCGCCTGAAGGGACATTGGCGGGTATTGATCAACTCTCGGCTCACGCCGGCCGAACAGTTCTCCACCCTCTTGCATGAGCTCGGTCACTTGGTCTGTGGCCACACGGGCGCGTTCGATCAGGGCAACCCTCAGGCAGACGAGTATGGCTGGCCCGATCGCTCGCACATGCCGCATTCAGCCAAGGAGGTCGAAGCGGAACTCGTCGCCTGGCACATATGCGAGCGCTGGGGACTGGTAACCGGGTCGGCTTTGTATCTTCGCCCTTATCTGGAAGACGCCGCCGACGAGATCCGCTGCATCGATCTCGATCGCGTTATCCGCGCCATTGCCAAGATCGAGCGATTCATTCCCCGGCTCCCACCGCCTTCCAAGCGAGGGAGCTAAAGCTTCCTTTGTCCCTGGTGGTATCAGCTGCATGTGCAGTGGAAACCATAACAGCGACGAAGAAGGCAATTTCAATCGCTTATGCTTCTTGCGGTTTTGGTTTCCCATACCGGTCCGCCACTGTCGGGAGCGAGTTTCGCTCACTCCGTTATGGTTTCCAATACCGGCAAACGGTGGGAGTTGAGCGCATACCCATAACGCTTCAACGCTGCCATTCCGCGGCGAGCACGCAAGTCTGCTTTGGAATCAGGCGGGGCAGAATAAGCCCGCCATTCGTCGCAGGGAGGCCGCCGATTAGCCGCTACCCAAGTCAGCTTCCAGCAGCGCGCTCGCGAATGGTCTGCGGCCTTGACCTCAAAATGCGCAGGTTTGGTGCATTGGATCAGGCCGCGATCTTCCAAGTCATCAAAAGCGTTGGTCACGGATTTCAGGTCAGACATGCCCAGACGGTCCGCTGCATCACGCACCGAGAGATAGAGGGAACCGTTGTTCTTGCTGTTCTCAATCATGGCCAGCTCAAACAGCAACGAGCGCGCCGTCGGGCCGAGGGATCGGTAAGCCTCCGATTTCATGACCGTGTGGGGCATCCTGGTGAACCGACCCATTCCTGGGTTGCGCCCCTTCTGGTTGAGCTTTCGACCTTTCGGCATATTTCACCTTCAACCAGGACGGCCCGTCAGCCATTCCCCCTGATGAAAGCCTGCAACTCTTCCGCCGGGATGAGGGTACGGCCGCCAACGCGGACCACGCGCAAACGGCCGGCGGCGATGTGCGCATAGATGGTGGTGCGGCCCAGGCTGGATGCGGCGCAGGCTTCGCGAATGCTGTAGGCAAGCTTTTGCGGTTGGTTCGTCATTGATCGTCCTCATTCCAAAAAGGTTGAGGATGATCTGACGCTAGTCGGTCGAGCGATAAAGCCGATAGGGGGTGCACGAAACCTCCTGAGGTTTCCGCATATCGAGGCAATTCACCGCTCTTGGCGCAGTTTCTTCAGCGCAGCGGCGCGGCGCGCCAGAGCGTTGTCCAAATCGATCCTCTCGGCCTCCGCCTCTTCGACCTTCCGGATAGCTCGCTTCATTGTCGATTCGCTCCTTTTCAGATTTTTGGAAGCCTCCTCACGGGCGATCCCGATCTTCCCGTAAAACTCCAATTTGCTCGAATACTCGGCAACCCGCTTCAATTCTCGCTGCGTCGGAACCTTGGATTTCGTGGAAGGACGGCCGCCTTTATCTGGAGGGGCATCAGGATGGTCGACGACAACCAGCCTGAACCGGGACTGGGCTGCCGAACCTGCAAGCAGCCGGAGAAGCTCGAGCGCAACCTCCCGGTCAGCAATGCCTTGGTGCATCTTGATGTAGGCCGCTAGCGACCTGAGCGAACCCTTTCTCAAGTCATGGGCTACATACATGGGGCGGACAGGTAGCGGCACTCGAGGGAGTGTCTCATCGATCCGCCGAAAGCGCTTCTCGCCTATCCCCGGCACGATGACCGGTCGCACCGGCTTACCTTTCTTGGGCATCCGCCTTGCCACCTCCGAAACCCTTGGAAGTGGAGAGCATAACCCAAGTCCGAACAATATCGAACATCAATAGCCCTTGTCGCCAATCCATTTGCTGGGTAGCTGAAAGGCATGTTTGAAAACGCGTTCAACAATATCGATCGGGCCATGCGTAACGACGAGGGCTTGGCGTCCGAGCTCGACTATGCCGAACAGACCAGCTGGCTTTTATTCTTGAAGTATCTCGATGATTTCGAGGCGGAGATGGAGGATGAGGCAGAGCTTGAGGGTCGCGAATACCAGCCTATTCTCGATCCCCAGTACCGCTGGGATGTCTGGGCCGCGCCCAAGAAAGACACCGGCGAGATCGATCACCAGGTCGCCATGACCGGGCAGGACCTGGTTGATTTCGTCAACGGCGAACTGTTCCCCTACCTCAAGGGCTTCCACGCGGCGGCGCATGATGCCGACACCATCGAATACAAGATCGGCGAAATCTTCACCGAGATCATCAACCGCTTCCGCTCCGGCTATTCCCTGCGCGAGGTGATCGACATCGTCGACACGCTCGATTTCGGCAGCAGCAAGGCCAAGCACGAGCTGTCCGACCTCTACGAGACCCGCATCAAGCGCATGGGCAATGCCGGGCGCAATGGCGGCGAATATTACACCCCACGCCCGCTCATCCGCGCCATGATCAAGGTGGTCGACCCCAAGATCGGCGAGACCATCTATGACGGCGCGGCGGGCTCGGCCGGGTTCCTGTGCGAAGCGTTCGACTACCTGCGCCGGCCGGACCTGTCCGCTGCCGAGTGGGACATTCTCCAGCGCAAGACATTCTACGGGCAGGAGAAAAAGTCGCTCGCCTATGTGCTGGGCGTCATGAACATGATCCTGCACGGGATCGAGGCGCCGCAGATCCGCCACACCAATACGCTCACCGAGAACGTGATGGATATCCAGCAGGCCGACCGTCACGATATCGTGCTGGCCAATCCGCCCTTTGGCGGGGGTGAGCGCAAGGAAGTGCAGCAGAACTTCCCGATCAAATCGGGGGAGACCGCCTACCTCTTCCTGCAGCACTTCATCCGCAAGCTGAAGGCGGGTGGGCGCGGGGCGGTGGTGATCAAGAACACCTTCCTCAGCAACACCGACAACGCTAGCGTCGAACTGCGCAAGGAACTGCTGACCAGCTGCAACCTGCACACCGTGCTCGATTGCCCCGGCGGCACGTTCCAGGGCGCAGGTGTGAAGACGGTGGTGCTGTTTTTCGAGAAGGGCGCGCCCACCCGGCAGGTCTGGTATTACCAGCTCGATCCGGGCCGCTCGCTCGGCAAGACCAATCCGCTGAACGATGCTGACTTGGCCGAGTTTGTCGCGTTCCAGCCGGACAAGGCGGACAGCGCCAAGAGCTGGACGGTGAGTGTGGGCGAGCTCGACAAGGGGACGTGGGATCTCTCAGTCCGCAACCCTTCCGCACCCGAGGAAGCACCGCTTCGCGCGCCCGAGCAGATCATCGCCGATATGCTGGCGCGCGACGAGGAGACCCGGAAGATCCTCGAAGAAATTCGGGGGATGCTGTGAGCGATTGGCCGTGTGTCGGCATCGCTGATCTTGAGGAAAGAGGCATCCTCCAGCTTGGTCGTGGCAAGGTCATTTCGAAGAAGGATCTGGCTGCTGCGCTGGGCAATTATCCGGTCTATTCATCAGCGAAGGAGAATGACGGCAAGTTCGGCGAATATGGGCATTTCATGTTCGACGAAGAGCTGATCACATGGTCTGTCGACGGTGGTGGCAGCCTCTTCCATCGCCCGAAGCACCGCTTCTCGATCACTAATGTTGGCGGCTTTGTCCGGATATTGGACAAGCAGGCTGTCGAATGCCGATACCTTTATTTCGTTCTCTCTTGGCTCCATAGCCAAGTCCGTTTCGATTGGGTGCGGAAAGCACATCCGTCGGTAATCAGGAAAGTTTACACATCGTTTCCGCTCCCCCCGCTGGAGGAACAGAAGCGGATTGTTGCGGTGCTGGATCAGGCCCTCGCCGCCCTCGATCGCGCAAGCACCCTCGCCGAAGCCAATTTGACGGATGCGGGAGAGTTGTTCGAGGCTGCGAAGCGTCGTTTCTCATCCTTGGGGGCTGATCAAGCAACCCCAGTCAGCCTTGGGGAGGTGGTCTCTATAACGGCAAAGCTGGTCGACCCTAAGCTTCCTGCCTATCTCGACCTGCCCCACATTGGTGCCGGCAATATGGTCACCGGGACAGATGATCTTGTTGAGATTCAGACCGCAAGAGAGGAAGGTCTTAAATCGGGCAAATTCCCATTTGCGGCTGGCGTGGTTCTCTACAGCAAGATCCGACCGTACCTGCGGAAGGTAGCGCGCCCCGACTTCGATGGCTTGTGCAGTGCGGACGTATATCCCTTGACCCCGTCCAAGCACATCGATCGAGACTATCTTTTCCATCTACTGCTCAGCGAGGATTTCACAGTTTACGCGATTGCGGGGTCGGCACGGGCGGGAATGCCGAAAGTGAACCAAGACCACCTGTTCGCCTACACGTTCGATCTTCCGCCAGTTGAGGCGCAGCGTGTGATTGCACGCAATATTGACGAGGCGTTGGTTTCACGGAAACAGCTTGAAAATCTCGTGGAAGGCAAAAAGGTTCAACTGGCGAACCTTCGGCAATCCCTCCTCCAAAAGGCCTTCGCCGGGGAGCTGACCTGATCCGATGCAGGAAACCGAATCCGATACCCGCGCCAATCGCATCGATCCCGTTCTCCGCGCGGCCGGTTGGGGTGCGGTCGAGGGTGCGCATATCCGGCGCGAGGCAATCTGCCCCGGCCGGATCATGCCCGGCGGCCAGCGCGGAGCACCGCTCTCGGCCGATTACGTCTTCGAATACCGCGGCCACAAGCTCGCCACGATGGAGGCCAAGCGCCACGGCAAGGGCGCGGGCGCAGGCGTCGGTCAGGCGAAGGATTACTCGACCCGGCTGAAAGCCCGCTTCGCCTACGCCTCTGATGGTGCCGAGTGGTATGAGGTCGACATGCACACGGGCAAGGAGGGGGCCATTGCCCCGCCTTTCCCGACGCCCGACGAGCTGTGGCAGCGCTGCTTCCCCCCTGAAACTAATCCTGGCGTCAACGCCTGGCGCGAACGCTTTGGCGCCATCCCCTTCGAGACCGGCGGCGGCAAGTGGCAGCCGCGCTATTACCAGCATAACGCCATCACTGCCGTGCTCGAGGCGATTGCCAAGGATCAGCAGCGTATCCTGCTGACGCTCGCCACGGGCACCGGCAAGACCTCAATCGCGTTCCAGATTGCGTGGAAGCTGTTCCAGTCGCGCTGGAACCTCACCCGCGAGCCGACCCGCCGCCCGCGCATCCTGTTCCTCGCCGATCGCAACATCCTTGCCGATCAGGCCTACAATGCCTTCAGCGCTTTCCCGCCCGCTGCCTTGTGCCGCATCAGCCCGGAGGAAATCCGCAAGCAGGGCAAGGTGCCCACCAATGCGAGCGTGTTCTTCACGATCTTCCAGACCTTCATGACCGGCGAGGACGAGTTCCGGTTCGAAGGCTATGAACCGGACTTCTTCGACTTCATCGTGATCGATGAATGCCACCGCGGCGGTGCGAAGGACGAAAGCACGTGGCGCGGGATCCTCGAATACTTCAAGCCCGCCGTGCAGCTGGGCCTGACCGCCACGCCCAAGCGGGACGTGAACGCCGATACCTACCGCTATTTCGGCGACCCGGTTTACACCTATGCCCTGAAGGAGGGGATCGGCGACGGCTTCCTCACCCCGTTCAAGGTGCGCCAGATGGCGAGCACGATGGACACCTACACCTTCAGCGATGAGGACGAGGTGGTGAGCGGGGAGATCGACCCTGACAAGGAATACACCGAGGCCGATTTCAACACGAAGCTGGTGATCGACGAGCGCGAGATGAGCCGCGTCCATGAGTTCATGGACCAGATCGACCAGCGCCAGAAGACGCTGGTGTTCTGCGCGACGCAGGACCATGCCGCCCGGGTGCGCAACTTCATCAACCAGGTGAAGACCAACCCCGACCCGCATTACTGCGAGCGCGTGACAGCGGACGACGGCAAGCTGGGTGAGCAGCACCTGCGGGAGTTCCAGGACAACGAGAAGACGTTGCCGACCATCCTCACAACCTCCCAGAAGCTCTCAACCGGGGTGGACGCGCGCAACGTCCGCAACATCGTGCTGCTGCGGCCGGTAAAGTCGATGATCGAGTTCAAGCAGATCATCGGCCGCGGAACGCGGACGTTCGACGGGAAGGACTTTTTCACGATCTACGACTTCGTGAAAGCCTATGAGCATTTCAAGGACCCCGCCTGGGATGGCGAGCCGGAGGAGCCGGTAGCAGGGCCGGGCGGCCCCAGACCACCTGGGCCCGGCGGTGGGGATGAAGGGGACGACGATGATACAGTCATTGACCCCCCGCCCCCGGTTCAACGCGTGGTCGTGAAACTGGCCGACGGCAAGGAGCGGAAGATCCAGTACGTCGCCGAAACCACCTACTGGTTCAACGGGCGTCAGATCACCGCCAACGAGTTCATGGAGCAGTTGTTCGGTGACCTTGGCACGATGGTCGTCGATGCCGATGAGCTGCGCGCCATCTGGATCGATCCCGACCGCCGCACAGCATTCATCCAGCGGCTTGAGGAGATGGGCTACGACCGCGACCGCATGGACGACATGCGCCGCCTGATCGCTTCACCCAAGAGCGATATCTTCGACGTGCTCGCCTATGTCCGCTTTACCCTCGCGCCCCTTTCGCGTTCCGAACGGGTTGAGGCGGCAAAGGCCAAGGGTCTGACAGGCTACGAGGATGAGATGCGGGAGTTCCTGAGCTACATCCTGCAGGCTTACGAACTCCAGGGCATCCAGGAACTTGCCCCCCACCGGATCAGTGATTTCTTGCAGATCCGCTATGGTGGCACCAACGATGCCAAGCGGGTTTTGGGTTCCATCCCCCAGATCCGGGGAGCCTTTATCGATATCCAGAAGCACCTGTTTTCGTAATGACGTGAGGGTTCAACACGCCTCGGGCAACTGGCTCACGTTTCAACCCTCGTTGAACCCGGCAACTGCGCGATCCAACCTTGCAACCTGCCTTGGAAAAGGCGCGATGAACGCCTTTGCCAGTTCCTGGTAGTACCAGATGCTACCGTCTTTGCCGCCGGTGAACCTGTCCCAGATAACCTCTCCAATCTCCGCGCGGTCCGCCGCTATTGCCTCAGCATTATGGGTTTTGTCCGCCAGCGAAACGAGAAGTGAATCCCGGTCCTTATGAGCAAGGCTGGCAAGGTATTGCTCTTTCCGGGTTCTCCAGGCTGGCTTGGGAATGATGACAGCATCGGTGCAGTCCATGACGATCCCGGCAACCCGGTTGCCGAACCTCAACCGGATGTCTTCCAACCTCTCCAACCCACCCTGATCTTCAACGGCGTCGTGTAGCAGCGCCGCTATAGCCTGATCCTCATCGGCCCCAAACTCGAGCGCGATTGATGCTACCCCCAGCAGGTGGGAGACATAGGGGATATTGCTCCCTTTCCGAACCTGGTTGCGGTGTGCTTCGCTGGCATAGGCCAAGGCGGTATCAAACCTCGCAGTCATCATAGTCGTCGCCTTCCTTCCCCGGCAGGGAATTGCATTTGGGCGGACACCGCCGCATGTCCCAACCTTCCAAACAGTTCACGTCAACGAAGTAGGAAAGCAAGGGGGGAGCTCGCTAGTCGGATGGCGGTACCTTCTCCGATCGCGAACGGGAATGAACCAAGAATATTCAACCTGCTTCGGATGCATGCAATGCAGCCCGTTGCCTAAATGAACGACCAGCCCTAACGTCCTTCATGGATTTGAGGATGAGTAATGATTGATCTTATTCACAAGATTGCCGGTCGGCTCGAGAGTGGTTCCTACATTAATGAGGCGGCTATCCGCATTGGGATTATCGAGCCAGTCTTGGCAAAACTTGGTTGGGATACGACCGATCCGTCTACCGTCTTACCAGAGTTTAGTTCGCATGGTCGGCGCGTTGACTATGCCCTGTGCGCCTACCCTGCTCGCCCTAGCGTCTTCATTGAGGCAAAAGCAATCGGGAAAGTCGAGGCAGCCGACCGACAGCTTTTTGAGTATGCCTTCCATGAAGGAGTGCCGTTTGCAGTTCTCACCGATGGACGGACCTGGAGCTTCTATCTTCCATCTGCACAGGGAAGCTATGAAGACCGGCGGCTCTACAAACTGGACTTGTTGGAAAGGTCGCCGGACGAATGCGAACGCATACTCAAACGCTATCTTTCATATGAGCGACAGCGCAGCGGTGCAGCCCAATCAGATGCGCAACAGGACTATGCCAGCCGGGCAAATGAGCGCATGGCTTCAGATACGTTGGCGCGCGCATGGTCTGAGATCGTGACAGAACCAGATCCGGTGCTAATCGAGTTGCTCGTCGAAAGGACTGAGGCTCTGTGCGGTATTCGACCGCCTCTTGAGGCTGCCGAGAACTTCATACTAATGAGACCAGCGACATTCAGCAGGCCATCCGAAAGCCAATCTCTCCCTTCAAAGCCAACGCCTCAGCAGGACGTTGCCGTTCCACCCTCACGGCCGTCGCAAGAACCACCGCGAACTAGGGGTGAGGCGTCCCGAAAGCTCGCAGCGTCCTTTCGCGGAGAGGCAATAGCGGGCCGGGATGCAACAGCGATGTTCCTTCAATTGCTGAGGCAATTAGTGAGCGCATTTCCAGACAGGATCGAGCAAATTGCCACAGCTGCAAAAGGAAGAACCCGTAACCATATCGCTCGCACAGCTGCAGACGTCTATCCTGATCGCCCTGACTTAACTCATGCAGTTGTTGAGCTAATTCCTGGTTGGTTTGTCGGCACGAATATCGCCAACCGCGAAAAGCATCGCATTGTGAAGGCTGCTTGTGAGGCTTGCGGAATTGCGTTTGGTCGAGACCTGATTTTTGATTTACCCAACATTTAGTGACTCTGGTTCAGCCCAGCTGCTTCTTTGCGAATGGGCAACACGTTGGCACCAGCCGCAGGGATCGTGGCGCAATAGTTCGCCCAATCATCCATGAGGCGCCGCCGCTTCTCGAACAGGTCTCCGCGCCGATATGCACGCTCGACCTTGTTACCGATAGTGTGGGCCAAGGCCATTTCTGCTACTTCATGGGCGTAAGCGGTGCATTCTGCGGACCAGTCGCGAAAGCCTGAACGGAAGCCGTGCACTGTGACGTCAACATTCATCCGGCGAAGCAGCATAGACATTGCCATTCCCGACATCCTCCCGCCATTGGTTGCCGGGAATAGCCAGTCCTTTCGCAGTATCCGGGTCGACAGCAAAATCTCCACTGCACGTGGAGACAAGGGGACACGGTGTTCCCTGCCCGCCTTCATCCGGTTGGCCGGGATGGTCCAGATTGCCTTCTCTATATCAACCTCATCCCAATGGGCACCTATCACCTCTCCGGTCCGGGCTGCAGTCAGGATGGTAAATTCAAGAGCCAATGCCGCAACCGCCTCCCGATCGTGTAACGCTCCGACAAACGCAGGGATTGCTTCATAAGGCATGGCCTTGTGGTGGCCGCGCGTCAGCCGAGAGCGAGCAGGTAGAATTTGCGCTATGTGACCTCGCCAGCGGGCCGGGTTTTCACCTTCCCGGTATCCGCGCGCTTTTGCGGCATCGAGGATAGTTTCCACCCGACCGCGTATACGACTAGCCGTCTCTGCCTTGACTTTCCAGATTGGCTCAAGGATTTTCAGGACGTGGGCAGTCCCGACTTCTCCAACGGGGAGTTCACCTACAACGGGATAAACATAGGTGGCCAATGTGTTCCTCCATTGTTGCCGATGCTTGTCGTTGCGCCAGCTGCCCTCGTTCGTGCTTATATAGGCCTCAGCCACGGCCTTGAACGTGATCCCGGCGATACTCTCTGCCTGAGCCGTAGCCAGGGCCGTGGCGGCCTCTTTCTGGCGCTCTTTTAGAGGATCAATTCCTGCCTTAACCTTGAGACGCAGTGCATCTCGAGCGTCGCGAGCTTCTGCAAGGGAGATGCCATCCGTCCCTGCAGCACCCAAGCCAATGTCCCTAGACTTGCCATTCAGCATGAAGCGATAGACCCATGACCGAGCTCCGCTTTCCTTCACCAGCAAATGAAGCCCTCCCCCATCAGCATGGCGACCGGGCTTCGCGTTCTTTACCGCCAGTGCAGTGAGCGCATTGTTCAATTTCTTTGGCATGCCGGCTCCCATCCAGGGAATCGAACCGACCGGACGAATGCATCGCTTAATTGCCGGCCAGCCGTTCCCATAATAGCTCCATCAAAACAGTTTGGTTTTATGGGAACATAATCGGACTGATCCGGACAGCCGTCAAGCCAGAACGCTTATTATGCCCGGATATTAGAGACTTTATTGGACTGCCTTGAACGCCTTCAGATACCAGTTTGGCGGACTCCGTCTCCGCCAATCACTAGTTCCTCAGCGCCCCTTCAGGCCCCCTAAGTCATTGCAAATAGGACAAATCTTCCCGTCGTTTGATCGTGACGGTTCCTTGCAATTCGCCCAGTTTCGCGCTATGGTGTGGGTAATAATGTGGGTAATTAAGTCTTGAAGCGCTTGAGCGCGCTGGCGATTCGGAACGCCTCAAAGCCTGGTCGTTATGGTGACGGCGATGGCCTTTTCCTCGTTGTGGGAAAGACAGGATCAAAAAGCTGGATCGTGCGCGTTCAAAAGGCGGGTCGGCGGCGTGACATCGGCGTAGGTAGCGCCAGCAAGGTCCCGCTCAAGCTTGCGCGCGACCGTGCGAGCCTGATTCGCCAGCAGATCGAGCTTGGCTTGGATCCCATCGCTGAACGCCGCAAGCAGACCGGGGTCCCAACATTTCAGGAAGCCGCGATTCAGGTTCATGCAGAGCACAAAAAGGGGTGGAAAAACGGCAAGCATCAAGCGCAATGGCTTTCAACACTCGAGACGTATGCCTTTCCCCATTTCGGCGATATGCTCGTTTCCCAGGTCGAGGCGCACGCGGTCCGCGATGCGCTCGAGGAAATCTGGCTCGCAAAGCCCGAAACGGCCCGCAGATTACGTCAACGCATTAACACCGTAGTAGATTGGGCGGTCGCGAAGGGCTATCGCCCGATTGGCTTAGCACTGCCAGTGATCGACAAGGCGCTTCCCAAACAACGGGGTCGCGTGAAACACCACGCCGCCTTGCCATACAAGGAGCTGCCAGCCCTCATGCGTAAGCTTATGGATAGTGGCAGCACAGGGAAGGTAGCGCTTCGTGCGCTAGTCCTGACCGCATGTCGCTCTGGGGAAATCCGAGGAGCGCGCTGGAACGAGGTCGATCTCAAGTTGAGGACATGGACGATTCCAGCTGAGCGAATGAAAGCCGGGCGCGAGCACGTTGTGCCCCTCTCATCCGCTGCTGTTGCGACGTTCGAAGAGATGCTGCCCTACCGCCGAGATGCTCAAGCGCTCATTTTTCCTGGGCAAATCCGTAGCAAACCACTTAGCGATATGACGCTCACTAAGGTTCTGCGGAGTTGTGGCCGCAGCGAAACCGTTCACGGCTTGAGATCCACATTCCGGGACTGGGTCGCTGAAAAGACCGTGTTTCCTAGCGAGCTCGCCGAGGTGGCGCTTGCACATGTGAACTCGGACAAAACCGAGGCCGCCTATCTTCGCTCCGATCGCCGAGAACAGCGGCGCGAGCTTATGGAAGAATGGGCAACCTTTGTCGTGGATTAACGACTACACCGAACAAACTACTCATTTGATGATTAATTACAATACACCCAACTGATCTTGATAATTGCATGTAATTACCGGTGTATCGAATGGTTTTTATTTCAGAACGTATTGACAAACCAATAGTCATTGAGGGTATTATCCCCGTCGAGCCGGCCCGATTTGCGAATCTGCGTCGATATCGATGGAGAATATATGAGTTTGCCAGAATTGATGACGGTGCAGGATTTCCTGCAGAATTTCAGCATGGGGAAGACCACTTTCTATCGCGAGGTTGAAGCCGGCCGGCTTCGCATCACCAAGATCGGACGGTCTACCCGAATAGCCCGCGCGGATGCCGACGCTTGGCTTGTTGAGATTGCCAGTCGCAGCGAAAACGCTCGTGGCCGGGGTCCGGGGAATAGCCATGGAGCGAGCTAGCGGCCTGCAATCCTCAACTGCGTCCAAGACCGCAATTTTCCTGGGCTTGGATCCGGGGCTTAGCTTCACCGGTTTTGCGGTTGCGCTCGTCGACATCATGAGCGCAAAAATTCTATCGGTGATCGAAGTGGGCGTGATCGCAACAGAGCGGCAAAAGTTGAAGCAGGTTCGTCTGACAAGTGACGGCTATGACCGAGCAAGGGTTCACGTTAGCGGCATCCGCCGCGTCATCCAAACACATGACGTTAGGTTTGTCGCGATGGAGATGGCGGCTGCGACCCGGCACATCAAACCGACGTTCAGTTTTGGAGTAATGACGGGCATTGCCGCCTCTCTGGAGCCTCCTCTCATCCAAGTGCTGCCTGGAGAAGTCAAAGCGGTCGCGGGCGTTAGACAAGCAACAAAGCGTGATATAATTGCTTGGGCACTCGAAGAGAGCCGCCAGGGTTCAGCCGATTGGCCGACGTCAAGCCGCACAAACAAACTTGGACTATCGTGGCGTGGGAGAAATGTCGCAAAGGTAGCAGAACACCCTGCAGATGCGTTGGCTGCGATCAAGGCGGCGCTGACAACGGATCAATTTCGGTTGGCGGCCAACTTGTTCGACTAATGAAGGACGGCAGACGACCCGATTCTGTTGAAAAACTCGCCCTTGCAATGGCGCTAGAGTATTGATTCTATGTCTTCGCGAGCAAGCGGAGGCGGCCGATGATGGGCGAACGGACGGTGGCGCAAGATGCGCTATTTTACAGCTTCAACCTGGAGCGGCATGTTCCGTAGGATCATTTGCTGCGCTCGATTGATAGGTTCGTTGACCTGTCGGGCATTCGCAAACATCTGCGGCCTTTCTACAGCTCGACCGGACGACCCTCGGTTGATCCCGAGCTGATGATCCGGATGCTGATCATCGGTTATTGCATGGGTATGCTACCGCATTTCCAAACCGCGCCGTCATGGCGAGATATCTCGCCGACATCGCCTGGGAAACCGAGGTATGGGTTGCCGATGCGCCGACCCATCTGATCCACTTCAACGGCGTCAGGTTCCTTGGGCCATATGATCCCGAGCTGCTGCTGCTGAGTATCAGACGCGACGGGCGCTTAGGGGAAGGCTGTGGCAGAGTTGCGCACGCGACGAGCCAATCATATCGATGACCCACGGAATGTGGCGCTCTTGCACACGCATCCGTGCTGCAATTAGCGCATTGAAAATCGCATCGCCTAGGTCATCCCGCCCAAGTTCTGCCAAGACACGATCATGTGCGAATATGTCTGTCGTGGTCGCAGCCTGAACAGAAGGAAACCGATCCTGACAGATCGAAAGTCCCTTCTTTTCGTCAATGATTGGCGTGCTTCCGTGAGCCACGGCCCAAGCGATTGTTGCGGCTTCGCCGTCATCGAGCGTGGCAGAACCACTGCCGCAAACCATCGCAAGAAAATTGCCTTCGCATTCGGCGCACAATGATGCGATCTCAACGCGCCCTGACGCTACGAGTGCAGCAACAACATCCGCGTCAGTTCGGCCTTTTGCCCGCCCAGCCTCCAATTCTCTCGAAACAATATCGAGCATTACGACTGGATTGGGGATAGCATCAAGAATGCGAACGCAACTGCCGGTCGCGTTCAGATTTATCGCGACACTAGCGTCCAGCACGAGCGGATTCGACGCATCAAGCAAGCAATTTGGGAGCCCCATCGGCCTCGCTCCCTTCATCGCCCAGGCCATCAAGCATTGCGCGCAATTCCAAGCGATCTAGCCGCAGCAACCGCGCTAGCTGCCCTTCACTAAGCAGGCCCCGCCGCCAGACTTCGTCCGCCATCATGCTCATGCGAAGTGAGATCGGGCGATCCGCGTCATCCTTGTGGTCGTCTTTTGGTAGTTCACCGAGAACCTGAATCACTTGCCCGTTCGTGATTCCACCATTTTCAACGAACCAATCCCAACTGTCCCGCTTGATTAGGCCAAGCTCTTCAAGCCGCCGGACCAACGCCTCCCGCGACACGCCGAAATAGCTCGCGAGCACGATGATATGACGACGACTCAGCGATGACGCACCCGCCGTCACATCCTGAAATTTCTGCTTAACAGCGCGAGCAGGCATCAAGAAGGCTCTGCCAAACGCATTAGCGTATCGCTCTTCTCGCGCGGTTTCAGAGGTTGCATCATCCAGCACATCGGCTGACTTCCTAGTGGACATGAAATGCCCCGTTTCATGTCCAGCCGTGTTTGCGCGACGATCCCGTGGATGATTTGCATTCAACAGAATGCACGGGCCGACCGCATCATCGAAGGCGAACAGACCCGAGATGTTGGTTGGTAGGCGACGCACATAGACGCGCGCGCCGAGCTGCAATTCCAACAAGCTGACAATGTCATTGATCGGGTTGAGGCCAAGGCCGAGCCATTGGCGCAGGTCTAGTGCATCTTGCTCCGCTTGAAGTTTGACGTTGCCTGGAAGGATGGGAGTCTCTGGCGGATAGACGACAGAACGCGAGATGCCGAGCAGTTGCTCTAGTTCAACTTCCGCTCGCACCAAATCGTTGAGCAAAGAAACAGCGTGCTCTATGGTTGCATCCTCGGATTCCGATACCTTCCGAAACTGCGGGAGAAGATTGATTTGAATAGGTGCTTGACGGAGTAATTCGTTGATCGTCGTGCGATATATGCCCGTCAAATTCTGGAGTTCGTCAAGGCGCACGCGGCGCTGACCTTTCTCGATCGCTACAAGCGTCGTGCGCGCCATGCCAGCTTCGCTTGCGGCGACAGCTTGCGTCATTTTTCTGTCTTCACGCGCCAGACGTAGCCGCTCGCCAAGATCATCGGGCGGGAAGGAGTCTAGGATCGTGCTCATGACACGTTGACCGTCCACTGACGAATGAACGAGTCAGGCCCAAGCGACTCTACAAAGGCCTGCCATTCGTCGCGATGACGAAGAAGGAGGGAGGTTAGTTTCATTTCTGCATCTTCATTCGTGAGGTTCATGGCTTTTGCGATCTCAGCCGCATTGCGCCTGATCGTTGATTCGAAGCGTGGGGAGTCCGCTAAGCCAGCAAGGTGGTCCAAGTGCATGGTGCCTGCGATGGCATACTCCCGCAAAGCTGGAGTGATTTTCGAAAAGCCTTCTGCCGCGCCGTCCTCGAAATTTGAGGCACTGAGGTTTTCCCACACGTACTGATCACTTGGCTCCGTCAGACCGGCAGCATGAACACTGAGGCGACGTAGCATGCAGGCGGCACAGATGCCGCACTGCCGCCTATGTCCATCGACCGGCACGTGCCGATTTTGCTGCCAGCACGAAATCGTCTCTTGCCATTCACCGCCCACGGAGGTTTCCGTCACGAATTCCTTGAGCGTTTCCCCTTTGGTGAACCACAGTCGGGGAAACGTATATGAGACGTTGTGATTGAGAAGGGCGGCGAAAAGCTTCTCCATCCGCTCCGTGAAGCGCGGATGGTTTCGATAGTCAGGATAGGCCTGAACTACAGGAACCAACGGAGGCCCCAAGGCTCCTTGCCCGCTTTCTGGAATGATGATCGTCTTTACATCAGCAACATACGCCGCGATCCCCGCGATCATCGAAAATTTGAAACCTCGCGAACGGTTGCTGCTTTCCGCAAACCTGCGCTCACTCGATTTCACCTTATAAGGAATATTCGTGAAGGGTTGGGCACGCCCATCCATCATTGGCTGATCATGTCGCTTGCTACCCAGGCGGACACGGATCAGGGCGGAGTTCAGTCTTTGAGCAGACAAAGCAGCCACTGCGCGCGAGTCCATTCCATCGCTGAATGGCACGATGGCATGAGCCCCGCTCGGCAACGACAAGCTAGGTTGCGTGCGCGATATCTCTTCCTTCTTGCGGGCGACGAACATCACGTTCCACTTATCGCCGGTAAGGAAGCTAAGAGCCGCAAGAAGAGCAGCCTTTACCGATTGTGACTCCCAAAGCTCCTTGTCGTGAACTGGAATCTCAAGGTGGATATCTCGGCTCCAGCCAATGACCGGCCGTCTTTGGAGCCGGTCACAGAACTCAACGGCAGCAGCGACAACAAGCATGTCAAACACGACCGGTTTCCACTCTGCAAAGCAGTAAGAAAGCAGTCGGTTTTCATCGAACTGGATTTGTTCGCCGATCACGCAATGAATGCGACCGCCCGAGCGCTTGCGCTTCTCTGAGACGACTACGTTAAGCCTTGGCAGCTCCTTGGTAGGGGTCTTCGCCATCAGAAGCCCACCCCGTCTTCAATTCCGGTGTGCCGCGTGGGTGCACGAATGACCATTGCCCGTCCACCTTCAATGATCCGGTTCACTAGAGAGTCCATCGAACGACCGTCTTGAACGCTCCACACCCTAGCCTGAAAATGGGAAGCCCGTTTTGCGCCTGTTTCACGCTGATAGTGTTCGGCCATCCCACGCCCATGTCGATCAAAAATCTCGTTTGCGGTTTCGTTGCACGCAGCTGCGAGGGCGGCTTCGCCGCTTACGCCGGAGTTCACGGCGTCGATTGCACAATCGAGTAGCAGGTTGCCCACTGACGATCCGCTGGTTTGCATCCGGAGGTTTTCAATTTCATCGCTTGACGGTCCAAACAGCGATCCTTGGTCCGAGCTGCACAGAATGTCACGCAAGCCAGCCATGAGTGAGTCAGAGACTTCACGCTTAAATTCTCCCAGAATTGCTGAATCCCTTCGCTCGCACAGATCGTCGGTCGAGAACGAGCCGTTATCCAAGCATTCTGCCAATTTTTTCCAGCGCCTACCCATTGGTAAGCTGCGATGAGGTCCGTCGCTCATGAAAGTCTCCGATTAGACTAATCTGCCAGCGAGTCCCTTAAATGTCAAGATTAACAAAAAGGTGTCTGACAATGTCAGATTTAAGGATGCGTTTTGCAGCACGTCGCGAGGACGGAACGTGGCCAAGCTCTCTCGACCCACACCCGGTCGTTCAGTTCAGCCACAGTGGACGTCTGCTTCTGACAGAAGCTGCCGATGGGATGTCCCCCAGCGGCCAGTCAGCTTTGCGCCTTCATTTAGGAAACTCGGCTTGAGCGAGTTCAGCTATCACCGAAGACCAGATAATTCAGCATATGCCCTAAGAATTCGTCGCCATATTAAAACCTTCGTCATCGAACACCTCAAGCTGGTCTGGCCTTGGCAGTGTTAAGTATCCGGACAGGCGCGAGAGCAGATAAGCCACCGCGACTACCATTTCGGAGGCGTGATAGGGCTTTGGCATCGAGCCGATAGCTACGGTCTTGGCCGAGCGGGCTCGGCTGGCCCGTCCGCTGATCAATAGCACCGGTATCCCCATCGCTTTCAGACGCTCCGAAAGCTCGATTCCATCGTCGCCGCCGGTAAGCCCGATATTGACCAAAGCCAGATTGGGCCTTTCCGCCTCGGCGACCCGCAGCGCTTCATCCTGCCGATCAGTCAGATCAAGAATTTTGTATCCCGCGTCCTGGAGTTCGTTCTGGAGAACAAGCGCCACCATGGCTTCGTCTTCAACAATCATCAGTGTGCCGAGCGATTTCCTGTTTTGCGGCATTATCATGCTCGTTCCGTTGTTCGTTGGTAACTTGGCCGGTCAGCGGCTCACGGGAGTGAAAGCCAAGGACCGGCGGGCAGTGAGGACAAGATCGAAAGTTAATCGGAGAATTCCAGACTGCTCGATTGAACATCTTACGGGCCGGAGCGTGCAAGGTTGCTCAGTGGAACATTGATGGCGCCAGCCCCGACCCGCTTAGGATTCAAGGCTGGTTCGTTGTGAATAGTCTCAATACGTCGGCCAGCTTCGGTCCTATCTATCCATTCCGGTTCACGGGGCGACCTATATTTTGTCTTTGGAATACTAACACCGATGACGCACCGAGCCCTTAGGTTCCAGATCCAAGGGGATGCTCCCACGCAATGACGTCTCATGGCGGTCCTAAAAGGCGCACTGACGCGCAACCATTCCGAAGACCGCCCGCCGCCTCCCAAAAAAATCGTGCTGGACGCTATTGCGGACCTGTGGTGAGCAATGCTCATGTCAGCCCCGCCCCCGACGAAAGTGACGCCAGCGATTGAGCCTGCCAGGCTCAACGCCAAGGAGCTCGAAATCCTGCGGTTGCTGGCAGAAGGGCATACCGTGAAATCAATCGCGACGGGACTCAACCGCTCGGAAGCCTCGATCAACGAACGCCTGCGCGAGGCGCGGCGCAAGACCGGGGTGGGCAGCAGTCGCGAATTGGCCCGCCTGCTCGACGCCCAGAAAATCTGGGACAGAAAAATCGATCTGTCATCACATTCACACTCGACCGATAGCCCGGACAGGCCGCCGCACAGGCACGGCCCATGGTCGAAAGGAAAGATGATGATGCTGATTGCCCTACCGCTCGTAGCCGCCGGGCTGTTGATGACCTCGCTTGGCCTGCTCGAAGATGTCGGGGTACCGGATTCCGAGGCGGTGATGCCCGCGGGAGCCTCGCCCTTGATTGGCGCCTGGTCGCTCGATGTGGCACAAATCCCCGCTGCAGAACGCCCACGTGCAGTGACCATCGCCTTCCGTGAGGCGGCGGAGGGGAATTGGAACACACGGGTGGACATCGTCGCGCCGGATGGTTCGCGGATGACAGCCGAATCCACCGCCCGTCTCGACGGCCTGGCCGTTCCCGTGACCGGGAATATGGGTTTCATCGACAGCATATCGCTGCGCCAACCAGAGCCGACCACACTGGTGATGACGCTCGCAAAGGACGGTAAGCGGGTGTCGACACGTGTCTACACCTCGGCGAAGGACGGGCGGACTATGACCGAAACGATCGTCTGGGCCGCCGAAGGGACGCCCGACATTGTAAGGACGACGTTCAACCGCACTAGCTAAAACGCAGAATGCCCGGATCCAGCGGAAGGGCGTTCTCATGTCCTGCCGTTCCGGCCCGTGCGAGCCGCGAGCTCTACCGCTCAATTAGTGAAGCGATTGAGCGACGAATTCCCCGCTGCAAGGTTTGGACGCCGATCGACACGCTGGATTTCTGTTCTAGGAAAGATCTGACATTCGATATGTAGCCCCGGGAGCACATGAAAGCCCCAGTTTGAACTGTTCGGGGCAACCGGCGGCAGCCGACCCGATTTAGTCATTCCCGACCATCAATTGCGACGTCTGCTTCCGCCGAATGCTGCCATACGGCTGTCGGGGTCGCGCATTGGTGCCGCTCATGGCCGGAGGTGGATAGGTAGGCGAATGGCGGCTTTCCTAACTTCGTTGCGAGCCTCATTGGCTGGCTTGCCCCCTTGCGATCTGCCACCTCTCGCCATGCAGCTCATGCCCGGCAAAGCCGCCGTATGGCCGTGAGGTCTGCCAGGGTAAGCGTGCGATAGCTCAGGCGCACAATGCCGGCAGCCTCCCACTCATTCAGCACCCGATTGACGGTTTGCCGCGATGCACCGAGCATATGAGCGGCCTCCTCCTGCGAGAAACGTAGCACTGGCGCATCGCCCGCCTTGCCGCCTGCATCGATCATTTGCACGATGATCCGCGCGAGGCGCTCAGGCAAAGGCAGCAGCACGGTGTCGTCCATCCGGCTCAGCACCGCCTTGTAACGCTGGCCCATCATGGCGAGGAACTGCCGTAGATAATCGGAGCGGTCGTCGATCAAGGCGTGCAGGGTGGCAGCGGGGACCATAAGCACGGTGCTGTCAACGGCGGCCACCGCATCATTGCCGCGCGGCTCGCAGGTGAACAGTGATGCCTCGCCGAACCAGTGCCCCGGCGTCACCAGACCCAGCACCGCTTCACGGCCGACAGGGCTGGTGACACTCAGGCGAATGATTCCGCGCTCGACGCAGAACAGCGCATCGGGCGGCGAGCCGCGGCCGTAAAGCGCTTCGCCTCGCGCTAGCACGCGCTGCCGCGCATGGCGGCGCAGTAGGGCATCGAGCTCCTCATCCAGTTTTCCCGGTTCGGCCAAGCACACCCTCCGCGCCGCCAGATCGTTGAAGCAACGGCCATGTGATTACAACAAGCGGCGCACACGGCAAGAGCGCGACCCACTCACCCCGCTAGTGCAGCTTTCAGACTGTCCCGCCGCGCCTTGAACATCGGAATGTCGTCGTAGGGGATGTCGGGATTGGTGCCGTTCCCCAGATGATCGAGACGGCTTCTTACGATCGGCAGCTGTTCCGGGCTGGGGTAGATGTAGAACCGGTCTTCCTCGATCGCCTTGAAAGTGATCGCAGCCACCTCTTCGGGCGTCAGCGTGCCGTTGGCAAGATCCTTGGCGGAGATCGCCTGCGTGGCCAGCTGCGAGCGGGTCGGCCCGCTGTCATTGACCAGATCAGCGGGGCGGTTGCGGTGGCACTGGCTGATATTCGTGGACACATAAAACGGGCACAGCACCGCCGCCCGCACCTGCGGCCCGACCAGATCGAGATCGTGGTAGAGACATTCGGACAAAGCCAGCACCGCGTGCTTGGAAACGCTGTAGATGCCCATTCCCGGCGCGGTCACCAGACCCGCCATGGATGCGGTGTTCACGATGCAGCCTTCATAGCCCGGATCTGCAGCGGCTGCCGCGAGCATGCGCGGGGTAAAGCTGCGCACCCCGTTGGCGACGCCATCGACATTCACGCCGAACAGCCACTTCCAGTCCTTTTCGGTGCTTTCCCAGATCGGCCCGCCCGATGCGACACCGGCATTGTTGAACAGCAATTTGGCCGGCCCGAAATGCTGTTCGGTCGCGACCGCCAGTGCCTCGACCGAAGCGGCACTGGTCACATCGGTCAACACGCCGATCGCCTCGGCGCCGCCTGCACGCAGGTCAGCAACGGCCTGCTCCATCGCTCCAGCCTCGACATCGGCGATCACCAACTTCATGCCGCGCCGCGCGGCCTCCTCGGCAATCGCCCTGCCAAGACCCGAAGCCCCGCCAGTGACCACGGCCACACCGCCCTTCAAGTTCTTCATCCTGCACTCCTTGCTTTTTTACTGATGGATGATGCGGGCGCGAGGTGCGCCGGTTTCATCAATGACTGTAGGCGAAAACCGGATCGGTGAGATCGATCGCAGGGATCGCCTCGCTTTCGTAGAAATAGTCCTGACTGTGCTGCCACTCAGGCGTGTCCCCGCGCCGGGGCAGCCGGTCGAGGCTGCGCAGCAGATAGCCGGGGTTCAGGTAATCGGTATCGACCCACGGCTTCAGTTCCATGCCCTGATCTTCGGGCCTGAGCACCGGCATCACGCTGCGCGCGCCGCTTTTGTGCATGTGATCGAGCAGCCGGCAGACGAAGCCCGCGACAAGATCAGCGCGCAAGGTCCAGCTGTAATGGCCATAGCCATAGACCCAAGCCATGTTGGGTATGCCGGTGAACATGATTCCGCGATAGGTTATGGTCTGCGCAAAGTTGACCGGCGCGCCGTCGATGCTGAACGGGATGTCGCCCATCACTGCCATATCGAACCCGGTGGCGGTGATCACCACGTCGGCATCGATCCGCTCGCCCGAATCAAGCACGATCCCGGTATCGTCGAAGGTGCTTATCGTATCTGTCACGACCGACGCCTTGCCCGCCGAAATGGCCTTGAACAGGTCACCGTCCGGCACAAACGCCACGCGCTGCTGCAAAGGGCGATAAGGCGGCGTGAAATGCCGTTCGACATCGAACCCTTGCGGAAGCAGCGCCTGAACACCGCCAATCAGCATCGCCTTCAGCTTGTCAGGCGATGAATGCGCGCGGTCGAGCAGATCGGCCCGGTCGCGCACCACCTTGCGCCGCATGATCTCGTGAACCCAGGTAGGGTCCACATCCAGCCTGCGCAATTCCTCGGCCAGCGCGTCAGCATTGCGGCCAGCGGCAAAATAGGTCGGCGTGCGTTGCAGCATGGTCACGTGCGCGCAGCGGTCGGCCAGCGCCGGGATCAGGGTTGCCGCGGTCGCACCCGAACCAATCACAGTTACGTTCTTACCCGCCAAATCGAGACCCTCTGGCCAGTGCTGGGGGTGGATGATCTGGCCCTTGAACCTGTCCATGCCCGGCCATTGGGGCGTGTAGCCTTTCTCATGCCGGTAGTAGCCCTGACACATCCACAAAAAGCTCGCCTCCATCTGCACGACATCGTCGGCCCCTTTGCGTTCGACCGTCAGCTGCCAGCTGGCGGTTTCGTTGGACCAGTTGGCGGACGTGACGCTGTGGCCATATCGGATGAAGGGACCAAGGCCCGCATCGGCAATCGCATCACCCAGATAGTCGAGGATCTGATCGCGCGAGGCGATCGGCTGCCCGGTCCACGGCTTGAAGCCGTAGCCCAAGGTGAACAGGTCGCTATCTGACCGGGTGCCGGGATATTTGTGGATCAGCCAGGTGCCGCCATGGCCCTCAAGCGCTTCGAGAATGGCAAAGCTCAGATCCGGGCAATGCTTGCGCAGGAGGGTCGCGCTGCCGATCCCGGAAATGCCCGCGCCGACGATGATCACATCGAACTTTTCGGGTTGCTGCGTGCCTGCTGCGATATTCTGCCGATCCGACACCATCTGCCTCTCCACTCCTTTGGGGCGCGGCCTGTCCCCAGCCTGGCGGCGTGCTAGACCGAGCTAGCAGGCAAGACTGTCGCCTTTGGGCATTCTATCGGATTGCGAGCTATCCTCCCCTCTAGGTGGGCAAATCAGAAGAGGATGTTGTTGCCGCTTTGGGGGGCGCTTGCTGAATGGCGGCAAGCGGCAAGCGCTCTCGCATTAGCCGCCATTTGCGCTCTGATCATCGCAGTGTCGGCTTCTGGTAAAGCCGGTCATCTGCAAAGCGGTTTAGGAAGGGCAGAAATGTCCCAAAATGCCGTAAGGACAGCTCCCCGCCAGCGACGAGGAGCTGATCATTCAAATTTCTGTGTTTTCGGCAAGGGCTAGTGCGTCTTCCACGTCGATCCCGAGATAGCGTACTGTGTTCTCGATCTTGCTGTGACCGAGAAGGATCTGGACAGCGCGCAGATTACCGGTCGCCCTGTAGATTATCGACGCCTTCGTTCGCCGAAGTGAATGGGTGCCATACTCGCTTCGCATCAGGCCGACCGCCGTAACCCAATCATCCACGAGTCGCGCAGACTGGCGCGTGCTGAGATGCCCAGCACGATCAACGCGGCTTGGAAAGACATAGTCGTCTACCGTACCGCCTCGGCGTTCGAGCCATGCCAGCAAACTCGCTCGTGCGTCCGCAAGCAATTCGAACTGAACTGGGCGACTTGTTTTCTGCTGCATCACGATTGCGCGAGTCCGGATCTGTCCTCCGCTAACAATGTCTCCAATTTTCATTCTTACCAAATCGCAGCCGCGAAGCTTGCTATCGATCGCAAGGTCAAACAGTGCGCGATCTCGCAGGCGACGGTTCTGATTGAGGTAAAATCGGATTTGCCATATTTGCTTTGGCTTGAGCGCACGCTTCGCACCGACGGTTCGTCCCGCATTCCAGACCTGATGTTTGGTCGCGACGGTTTGGTGTTCAGTCATTTCCATGGTCATTCTCCTATGGCCGGATTGGCCATCTGAAGAACGGTCCATAGGTGGGAGGGTGTAGATTCAGTCGGGCTCGTACCGACCCAGACGCGGTCGTTCACGATCACCGCATTAAACGTCTGGTTCTCCCAGAGGCGGATAAAGATCAGGAAACCTGCCCGGCAGTCGAGCGAGCAGCGCCACGCGTAGCGCGCTCGACAAGCGCATGCAGCGACGGGGGCAGCGGACCTGCCAAGTCCGTCAGCGCGCGTGCATCGGCACGGGCGAGGTTGTGCTGCACAGCGCCGTTGATGCCCTCGGCCATGGCACAGTGAACCGGGACTGCGACGGCAACGACCACCGTGTCATGATCTTCAGAGTGCGCCAAAGTCCGATGACCGTCTTCGACGGCATCGCTGCCAATATGTTTACTCAGGCTGACACGCGTGGCTCGAATCTCCGCGGTCGGCTCCGCGATGCCGGTGATGGCAGCGACACTGCATCAAATAATGGCCCGTTCGTCGCCTAAGCGGCAACAACTTCCTGCGCGACTTAGCAGCAATGACCCTCGCTAAATGCAGCTCTGCACTCGCCCAAGTGTCGTGAATGCTCGCCTGGTAGACAAAGGAGCGGGACATAAATGGCAGCGACAATCACATTCTGACAGGCTATCTTTCCGGAATGACTTATTTCCCGTTTTTCACGCGCACGCAGAAGCCCGATCTGGCTATCGATCTGGGGACTGCCAACATGCGCATGGTTATCCAAGGCATTGGCTGCGTATTCGACGAGCCTTCGCTTTGCTGTTTTGAGGATATCGGCGGGCGTCCCCGATTCATTGCAGCAGGTACCGCCGTCCAGGCGATGGTGGACCGAGCACCCAAAAATCTGCGCGTGCGTCGTCCACTCGCAAGAGGTGTTCTGCAAGACATAGAAGCGACGAGCGAGTTACTGAAACACGGTCTTACCTCGATATCAGGGAGAGTTAGACGGTATGGTTCTCGTGTCTTGATCGGTCTACCTGCCGACGCCACGAAGGCGGAGGCAAATGCACTACTAGCCGCTGCAGATGATGCCGGGATCGCTCAGGTCGAACTTGTCCGGGAACCTTTTGCAGCTGCAATAGGGGCTGGATTACCGGTGGGTGAAGCTCGCGCATCGATGATCGTCGAATGCGGTGCCGGCACAACAGAAATCGCGGTATTTTCTATAGATGGCCAATGCAAGACACGTTCGGTTCGCATAGGCGGCCAGAATCTCGACGAGGCAATTGCGGAATACCTGCAGACGAAACATCATTTCCTGATTGGTCGACAGACAGCGGAAACCCTGAAAAAGGAACTCTCAGACCGCACCAGCAAATCATCACCGGCCGAAAATGTCGTTCAGGCGAAAGGGCGCGACCTGCGGACCGCGCTGCCTGGCACGCTTAGCCTGCCATGTTCGGCCTTCGATCCTGTGTTCGAGAAGCATTTTTCCAGATTTGCCGAAGCCACTCGGACGGTGCTTGGTGAGCTGTCGCCAGACCTGGCTGCGGATTTGCTCGATGGCCAGATCATAGCCACTGGTGGCGGTATCTCTGAGCGCTTCCTGGCAAAAGCGATCGAGCGAGAGTGCGGCGTTTCTGTAGTTTTGGCCAGAGATGCATCTGGCTGCGTCGCCAAGGGCCTCCAGTATCTACTCGAAAACTGAGGCTGGCCATAATGCCATGTTTGGCAGATAATCTATGTGGGCGCGCTCAATCTCTGTGCCATTTGGTATGTATCCATCCGGCGTGGGCCGCCTTGCGTGGATAGGTAGCGAGCGTTCTTAAGCGTGCTCTTAAGAGTGTGCTTTGGAGCGGTCGGTGGGTCAGGTGACGGTATTTTCGGGGCCGGAGCGGCGGCGCCGGTGGAGTGATGAGGAACGGCTGCAGATTGTGGCCGAGGCGTTCGCGCCGGGTGCCCGGGTTGCCGATGCCTGCCGCCGCCATGACGTCTCGTCCGGGTTGATCTACACTTGGCGGCGCAAGTTGCTCGATGCAGGTGTGGCGCAGGAGGCCAGCGCGCCCGAGGCGCTGCCGACGCCGGTGTTCGTGGAAGCGGTGATGGATGACGATCTGGCGGCAGCTGCGAGCTGGGCCGAGCACCCCGCGATGATCATCGATCTGCCGCGTGGCAAGCGGCTGAGCGTTTTCGCCGCGGCATCGCCGGCGCTGGTTTCTGCCGCGCTGAAGGGCTTGCGATGATCCCTTCTGGCGCCCGGGTGTGGATCGCGCTTTGCCACACGGATATGAGGAAGGGCATGCAGGGCCTGGCGCTGCTGGTGCAGCAGGGGCTCAAGCGTAATCCGCATGGTGGCGATTTGTTCGTGTTCCGCGGCCGGGCAGGCTCGCTGATCAAGATCATCTGGCACGACGGGATCGGCATGTCGCTCTATGCCAAGCGCCTCGAGAAGGGCCGGTTCATATGGCCTTCGGCGAGTGAGGGAACAGTGTCGCTCACCGCCTCGCAACTGGCGTGCCTGCTCGAGGGGATCGACTGGCGTAACCCGCAGTATACGTGGCGGCCACAGAGCGCAGGATAATCGGCACAAGGCGGGTATTTTGCCCTTGCAGCAAGGCATCTCACGTGATTCACTCTCCTCCATGGAAGCCGCCATTTCGCCCCTTCCGGACGACGTTGAAGCGCTCAAGGCGCTGCTGGTTTCCGCACTCCAGAAGGCCGACGAAGCAGAGGCCAAGCTGGCTAACGCCCATGCCCGCGAGAGCGCCATTGAGGCGCTGATCGCCCACCTCAAGCTGCAGATCGCCAAGCTGAAGCGCGAGCAGTATGGCCCCAGCGCCGAGCGCAGCCGCCGCCTGCTCGATCAGATGGAGCTGCAGCTCGAAGATCTCGAGGCCGACGCTGCCGAGGACGATCTGATTGCTGAGGAAGCGGCAGCGAAGACCACCACGGTCACCGCCTTCGAGCGCAAGCGGCCCGCAAGGAAGGCGTTCCCCGAGCACCTGCCGCGCGAGCGCGTCGTGGTGCCTGCGCCCTGTTCCTGCCCGGCCTGCGGCGGCGGTCGGCTCTCCAAGCTTGGCGAGGACGTCACTGAGACGCTCGAGGTGATCCCGCGCTCATGGAAGGTGATCCAGACGGTTCGGGAGAAGTTCTCGTGCCGGGACCGCGAGAAGATCGCACAGGCCCCGGCACCGTTCCACGTCGTGCCGCGCGGATGGGCCGGTCCCAGCTTCCTCGCCATGCTCTTGTTCGAGAAGTATGGGCAGCACCAACCGCTCAACCGACAGGCCGAGCGGTTTGCCCGCGAGGGCGTGCCGCTCAGCGTCTCAACCCTTGCCGATCAGGTTGGCGCGGCGGCCCTGGCGCTGATGCCGCTCCACGAGTTGATCAAAGCCCATGTGCTGGCCGCCAAGCGATTGCACGGCGATGATACCACCGTGCCGGTCATGGCGAAGGGCAAGACTGATACGGCCCGATTATGGGTCTACGTGCGCGATGATCACCCTTTTGCCGGGATCGATCCACCAGCTGCCCTGTTCCACTACTCACGCAACCGCCGCGGCGAGCACCCGCAGACCCATCTCGCCGCATGGTTCGGGATCCTGCAGGCCGATGCCTACAGCGGATATGGCGAGCTCTATCGTGAGGGCCGCGACCCTGGCCCTGTGCTGGAAGCTGGCTGCTTCGCCCATGCGCGCCGCAAGTTCTTCGAGCTCGCTGATGTCCTAAGCTCGGCCCGCAAGAAGAGCCGTGGCCAGCGCAGCAGAATGATCTATCCGATCGCGCTCGAAGCCGTGCAGCGGCTCGATGCCCTGTTCGACATCGAGCGCGGCATCAATGGCAAAAGCCCCGCCGAGCGGCTCGCCATTCGTCAGGAACTCAGCGCGCCGCTGATGGCAGAGCTCCACACCTGGCTCACCGAGCAGGTCGCCAAGCTGTCGCGCGGCCATGATCTGACCAAGCCCTGCTTCTACATGCTCAAGCGCTGGGACGCGTTCACCCGCTTCCTCGACGACGGGCGCATCTGCCTCACCAACAACGCCGCCGAGCGCGCGCTGCGCTGCATTCCGCTCGGTCGCAAGGCATGGCTGTTCTGCGGCTCGGATCGCGGCGGCCAACGCGCCGCTATCATCTACACCCTGATCCAGACCGCGAAGCTCAACGACGTTGATCCGCAAGCCTGGCTCGCCGATGTCCTCGCTCGCATCGCGGATTGCCCCATGAGCAAGCTCGACGAGCTGCTGCCATGGAACTGGGCCGCTCGAAACGCCGCCATAGCAGCATAAAATCCGATCCGCCCGCGCGTCTCACCGGATGGATACTTTGGTATTTGCCTTGCAGCCTCCAAACAGTCGTCCCATTGTTGCATACAAATGCTATGGCACGTGGTGCGAGCGGCGGTGTGACGGTGCTCATCGTGCTGGCGTTCTGCCGATAAACTTCGCTTTCCATCTGTGCCCCAAGGTTTGTTGGCCCACTCCGGGATTCTATTAAACTTTATCTTCGTCCCGTTAGTTTGACCTTAGTCGAGCGCAATAAGTTCGGGACGCTGTGGCGCGTTTCCTCTGGAGTATCCAGCGCAACAGTAATAGCCTGTAGAATAGCTGGAACTGCGTCAATGCGGATATCTGGCAATGCTTGATCAGTTAGCAACAGATTTGTCAGGATGCTTTCATTTTTGTCGCGCAGTTCAACTTTAATGGCTCCGCCAACGACCATCAGCCCCGTCAATCTCCATCCCTCTGGTATGCAGTGATCCATCACGGCACCCAACGCCACGCCAGCCCCCTCATTAATTCGATCAATAAACTTTTCACGGGCTTGCCAATGCGTCAGCCGCGGATTGCTATCACTAGTTTTTAGGTATGCGGGCTTCGGTTTCAATCGATCGAACACGGCTATAGGTTCGGTTGGACAGTTAGGAGGCATTTCAAACTCCTTTCGGTACAGCAATTTAGTACATTGCAGGAAAGCCAGGCTCAGAATGGTGAAAGAATCATCTGAATTCGGGCCATGGGTGGAGCCGGTTGCCGGAAATTGAATCGCGTATCTTGGTGACTACGCGACCCTCGCTTGCCGAAATGATTGACTCCAATCACTGCGCAGGGATTCCGATTTCCGAGGCAGGGGAAGAATGCACCAGCTTTAGTCCAGGCGATCGGTTAGGCTTGGTCAAAGTGCTGCGTGGTTTGACGGCTTGCCAAATCGGATGAGCCCCCTCACCGGACGCGATATTGCGGCCCAAGGTCTTGATTAAATCCTCATCGGACAACCTAACCCGATCATCTTCTGCAAATCTGTCGCCAAACCTGACGTCTCCCCACTCCCCAAGCGTTGCCGCCGCTCTTGCTAGTTGTTCGGAAGTGCTGATCAGTCCCGTCCTGTTTGCAGCTAGCGCCAAGGCCTGAGCAAGCAGCGAGACATTGAGCGGTATCGTGTGACAAAAATCGCCGAGCGCCTCGCACGAGATCAGGCAGGCATCTCGCTCGTGCCATACCATTGGCCACGGTCCGATGTTATCGCTGGTCTCAGATAGAATACCGAGAACCAGTCCGCGCATATCCGGCAACACCACCATCGCATCTGCGCTCCCTGGATCATCGGCCAGCTCACTCAACACGTTTTCGATCGACGAAACTTCTATGGCAATCCTGTCGCGACCGTCGGTCAGTTTGAGCAAAAGCAGATGCATGATGATCCCGTTGCGACGTCGGGCATCTGTTACGATGGTTACCTTTCTGCGGTTCTCACGTCTTGCAGCTTCGATCATCACCTGAAGCACCTTAGGTTGCGGTATCAGATCATCCGGTGCGCAACCGCCAGGAAGGGGAGACATCAGCATTATGTCGGTCACGTTCCGCCAACATCGCCCCCTAGTCTGCTTGCCAAAAACATATGTGCTGACCCAGGAAGCGTTTGGCAGGGCCAATTGGCGGGGTTGTTGCAAGGCCTCAGGGAACCCACACTGCCATGGCGCGAACATCGGTGCGGGTGGCTGAGCACTGGCTGCCGACCCCCATTGTATCAGTTTCTTCATCCGCAAAGCAGGGCGCTTAGGCACTTGCCGGACGTCGAAACCAAATTGTTGAGCCAGTAGCATTGTTGCTGTTTGCCAAGCTGCGGGGACAGAGTCAGGTACGGGCTGGCAAAGACTGAGTGTGGAACGCGCGACTATTTCCAGGCATGGCAATTCGATATCGGGGGGGCGTGGCGGAACACATTGCAGAGCGTTTATATCTTGATCCGGCGTTGGGGGGAGTTGGTTCATATGCTTCAACCTTCTGTGGGCATTTTCTGGGACGAAGGGCGCATGACCTCAGAGCGAGGAAGTTGCCTTACGGTAGGCGGTTGTGAAAACCGGGAGTGGCAGGGCAAAGCGGGCCGGAAATGGGCGGGAAAAGAAACGCCCCAGTGCACATGGGTGATCGTCAAGAAATTTTCGTGACTGACGAAACCACGCAAGCACTGGCTGCTTTGGATGCTTTAGCCTGCAGCTTTGTCCTGCAAGTTTGTTCAAGCCATTCGGGCTGTCGGCCACGACTGCAGCCTTATCCGGGCGGCGCCACACTAATGATCCGTAGGATACGATCGTCGCCACTGCGGTCTGGCCAACAAATCGAACATCCCGCTGTCATTCCGATCAATCCTGCTCCAATCGGGGTCAGAATTGACACTCGACCGTCGGCAATATCTGCATCTTGAGGGTAGACGAGTTGCACAATGCGACGAGCGCCAGTGCGTTCATCAACAAAATCAATGAAAGAGTTCATCACCACGGTCTGGTCCGGCAATTCATCTGCGTCCCGCAATTCCGCGCGATCAAGTTCTGCCATCAACATTGCGCAAACCATTGGCTGGCTCCGCTCCGTGCTCAGAGCAAGCTCAAAAAGCGCGTCACACTCAGCCGCACTCATGTAAATCGCCGGCCGTTCAGCCGCAGCGATTGCTAGATTTTCCATTGGATAGTCCTGCTTATTCGAGTCAGGGAACGAAGATCGCTCGCCCTGAAATTTCAGATCGAATAAGGCCCGAGCTCAGGTGGCGCTATGCCCACGCGAGCCCGGGCTGAGAACGCGCGGCGAGTTGTCCACCATGGTCGACAAATCGCAAATATGTGGACTGCGCCTGCATGGCGGCAAGATTACGAGCTTCTGGATGTAAGTCAAGTTAGGTCGAAGCACGGTGAATGCTCTGTTCCTGGAAACCGAGGAAGCTCAGCAAACGCTAGACTTTTCGGCGCTTTGCGGCGTGGTAGCGGACGCGATTGAACAGCTGGCCGAGGTCTTCAGGTGAGATATCGAAAGTCTCACCCAGGTCAGCAAGCGCGGAATCCAGATCATCAGGATGGAAGGGCTGGTCATCCGAATCTCTCATTGAAATCGTGGCGTGTCGATCAGGACGATGCGGGTAGGAATGCTTCGATATCGAATGGTACAGGATACCCGTGGCGGTGAGGATGACCGCATTCAGCCCGACGGGAAACAGCGGGAATAGCCAACCTGCCGAGACCACGGCAGGTCCGCCAATGACAGCAGTCAGTGCAGCAGCGCCGCCAGGTGGATGCAGACAACGCAACAGCGACATCGCCAGGATGGCCCCGCCGACCGCAATCCCGCTGGCAATAGCAGGCCACGGCACGATTAGCGCCACCCCGACGCCCACCAGAGCAGATACAACATTTCCGCCGATGACGGACCAAGGCTGCGCCAGCGGACTAGCTGGCACAGCAAATATCAAAACTGCAGATGCTCCCATCGGTGCAACAAGCCAGACCCAAGCTGCGGACGCGCCCATTGCCGACTGGGTCACGAGAGCGGTGAGCGCGATTCCCGCAGTGCCCCCTAGGCAAGCGATCAGACGGTCACTAAGCGAGGCCCCGGCCATGATAGGGATGAAAATCGATCGCACTTGCTTCGCTCTGATTGAAGGTGCGTCGCCTTTGCAGCTTTGCCCTTTGCGGCCAAGCGAGTTTTTCCATAGCGCCTGAAAGCGGCAAGCGCCTTGAACAGACAGAAACCGGCGATCTGGCGTTTGCGGGGCTGCTGCGTGGGCATTCTTTGGGACTTGCAAATGGTCCAAGTTGACCGATTTGAAATCACCACGACTGCGGGACACAGCCTGTGCGCTAGCTCGTCCAAATTCAATGAACCAACTGGGCTCGTCATTCGGCAAAGAGCAGTGTTTGGCCTGGCCAGCGGTAAAATTGGCAGGTTGGTTTCCGCGAGCGAGGTTTGCAGATCAACCCACCGGCGCAGGAATTATGCCTCCGGATATTGACGTTGCGGTCTCGTATCAGCAGCGCAGTTGTTAGCTACTATCTCGCTCATGGCAGCCAGAAGATCAGTGGTCGCCGCGTCCTGCTCCCAGGCATAAATTGACAATGCCATGTCCGGGACGGCTTCAAAAAGCTCACATTTTCGGATGTTATAGAAACCGGTCGTCGCCGATGGGAGGATCGACACACCAAGTCCGGCTTCTACAGCGCGCAGAACGCTGACCAGACTGTTTCCAGTAAATGCAAGATACCACCGCAGCCCGGCAGCCTCGATCTTGTCGATCATCTGGTCACGATATAGCCCTCCCGGCGGGAAGGTGACCAGTGGTATCGGCGAAAACCATGGTCGGCTCCGATTTGAAGCCTCGACCCATGCCAGTGGCTCACGAAAGCTTGCATGTGCATCAGCTTGGGCGCTGGGTTCCTTCACAATCGCCACATCGAGCTCTCCCTCACGAAATCGGCGCGAAAGCTCGCGGCTAAGCCCTGTTGCCACGTCGAGACGGATTTCAGAATAGCGGGTTGAAAATCTGGCGAATTCCTGACTCATTTCAGGTGTCACCAGATCATCCGGCACCCCAACACGGATTGTCCTGCTGCCCGAAGGGTCAGACATAAGTGCTAGGGCCTCACGCTGTAGTGCAAGAATTCGCCTCGCATAGCCGATCAGCTGCTCTCCCGCCGGGGTCAGTTTAACAGGTCGAGCTCCACGATCAAACAACGCCCTGCGGACCACGTCGTCCAGTCGACCGATCTGTTGGCTGACAGTCGATTGGGTCGAATTCAGGCGATGAGCAGCGGCGGTAAAGCTGCCCGCATCAGCGACGGTAACAAAGGCCTGCAGCAGTTTGAGATCGAACATACTAACATTCTATATATGAATGATTTTTATTCAATCATTTCATTCGCAAATGAAAATCTGGGCGCTAACAGGACCCATCACCGCAATAAGCGGCTCAACACGAGATCAGGATTGAACAGATGAATACGACCCGTCTGCTTGCTCCAGTTGCACTCAGTCTTTTTGCAACCCCAGTCGCAGCCGCCGAGATATCCACTCATGTGCTCGACCTGGCGAGCGGCGTTGGGGGGAAGGATGTCCCTGTAACGCTGTCGGAGCGAGATACCGCCGGAACCTGGGTGGTCGTTGGGAAGTCACGTACCGACGCAAATGGTAGGGTGCGAAGCTTCGGAAACGAGAGAAATTTCGTGCCGGGGGTCTACCGGCTCCAGTTCGACATGGCGTCTTATTCAGAAGCTGCAACACGCCCCTTCTTTCCGGAGATCGCAATCACATTCACTGTTACTGATGCCGACGGTCACTACCATGTTCCCGTGGTCGTGAGCCCATACGGCTACTCGACCTATCGCGGAAATTGACAATGAGCAGCGCATTTCTCGCCTATTTCAGTCTCGCTGCATTGATGCCACCGCCTTTGCCCATCGAGCATCGGTCTGTTTCACTCGAGATGGCCAATTCTATTGCCGAAGCGGCCCTGGTTTCATGCCGCACCATGAACAGGGATGCGGTAGTGGCGATTGTTGATCGTGGTGGCAATCTGATCGCCCTGCAGCGCGGTGATGGGGTCGGACCGCACAATACAAATGCGGCCGAACGCAAGGCGTTTACAGCACTTTCGACCAAGACAAGCACATCCAGATTGGCGCAACGCGCTGCAACCGAACCGGCATCGGCGAACCTTATCAGTGTCGCGGAACTTCTGCTGCTTGGAGGTGGCCTGCCGATTATTCATGAGGGGGAAGTCATCGGTGGGATCGGCGTGGCTGGATCCGGCGGATCTGAAAGTGATGAACAATGCGCAATGGCTGCACTAGCGCATGGCACACAACAATGACATCCTTGCGGCTGCCGAGGGCTGGACACAATCAGGACTTGCGTTGAATGCCTTCGCTCAGGGCACGTGTGTTTGGCTGGTTCTGGTCACATCCTTACCTGCTTTTGACCTTCACGGCGCTTTTTTGGGCAGGCAATTCCCTGGTCGGACGGGCTGCACGAGACGTAATGCCTCCAGTAGCACTTGCGTTCTGGCGGTGGACACTGGCTCTCGCGCTGCTTCTGCCATTCGCTTGGCCCCATCTGAGGCGTGATTTGGTTGATCTGAGAAATAACTGGAGGTGGGTGCTGGTGCTGGGCACACTGGGCATCGGCACCTTTAACACTCTGCTCTACACAGGCCTTCAGGCCACCACTGCGGTCAATGGTCTCTTGTTGCAGTCGATGCAGCCAGTTTTGATCCTGCTGCTTGGAGTGGCAGTTTTCCGCGAACAGGTCGGCCTTCCGCAGCTGGCAGGGATAGTTCTTTCCATCAGCGGGGCTTTGATGATTATCCTTGGTGGTAACTTGTCTGCGCTCGTCAGATTCGAGTTCAATTCAGGTGATCTTGTGATCTGTGTGGCGGTCGTCGTCTGGTCGATCTACTCTGTGCTGCTGCGTAAACGTCCCGCTGTGCATCCGCTAAGCTTTCTGGCGGCAACTTTCGTGGTCGGCATTGCGATGATCTCGCCCTTCTATATCGCCGAAATCGCAAGCGGTCGCTTAATTGAAAACCGGCCGGAAAGCTGGCTGGCTATCTCCTATGTCAGTCTGTTTCCTTCACTGATTGCCTATCTGTTTTTCATCGCGGAGTCGAACTGCTTGGATCGGCGGCAACTAGTCTCTATCTCAATATCATGCCCGTCATCGGGGCCTTGCTTGCGGCTGTGTTCTTGATGGAGCCTATCGGCTGGTACCATTTCATTGGCATGGGGTTAATCGGCGCCGGCATCGTCAGCGCTGCTCGCAAATCCGGTCAGGCTATCGCGCGTACTTACAACTCGGGTCCAGGATCATAGCCGAGAGACTTGCTTGCGGTATGTCCCCAATTAACAAGGCTGACCAGGCCATCTGCCAGATAACCGACCAAACCCATTTAGAGCAGGCTCTCTTGCAGTGCTAAGGGGTCTTTGACCAGATCGCCAAGTGAATAGCGATCGAGGTGCCGGAAGAATGCCTCAAGCGCGCCGGCCAGGGCGTGGCGCAGTCGGCATGCTGGCGTGATTACGCAGCTGTTTGTGGCGGGATCGAAGCACTCCACGAAGCTGCCGGTTTCTTCCATCTTGCGCGCGACTTGGCCGACATTGATCTGAGTTGCGGCCTGCGCCAGCCGAAGGCCACCGGATCGCCCGCGTACGGCCTCAAGAAAACCCTCCGCCACCAAACGTTGTGCCACCTTCATCAGGTGATTCTTGGATATCCCATAGGCCTGCGCGATCTCGCCGATCGACCTGTGGCCATCATGGACCGCCAGATACATCAAGGTGCGCAGGGCGTAATCGGCATGCAACGACATTCTCATTAAACATGCATATCAAATATTGCTATTTGCCGCCAGTCGCAATATAAGATGCAAATGCAATACATCTTATCAGGACGCGCGCGATGAACGCAACAGCACATGCCGAGCGCGTTCGTGCGGAACAACGCGCAAAGGCTGCCAAGGTTGGCATCGACGAAACCCTGATCGGCCAGTTGGTCGATCATTTCTATGCCCGCATCCAGCGCGATGACCTGCTCGGGCCGATCTTTGCCCAACACGTCGCCAACTGGTCGCATCACCTGCCGCGAATGAAGGATTTCTGGGCCTCTATCATGATCGAACCTGGCCGCTTCAACGGCCGGCCGATGCAGAAGCACATAGCGATGGGCATCTTGACCAAGGCTCATTTCGAGCGCTGGCTGGCGCTCTGGGATGCCACTGTTGCGCAGGACGTCGGAGATCAAGCAGCAGCAGAACGGTTCCGAACATCGGCCCACCGGATTGCCGACAGCCTGCTGACCGGAGTGCTGGCCGAACGCGGTGGGCTGGCGGCGCTGCGCAACCGAACGACTGAGCCTGTCCCCCTGGAGACCAAACCATGACGCTGACACCTTATGCATCCTCGCCTGTTTTCGACGAGCAGTCGCTGCCCGATAAACTGCGCAACGATCATCGAACCAAGGACGGGACCTGGGGTCTTTTGCGCGTGCTGGAAGGCGAGGTGCAGCTGATCTTCACCGACCCGCGTCGCGAAGTGCTGGTCACACCGGGTATGCCTGCACCGATTGCACCGCTGGCCACGCATTCCGTGGTCCCTCTGGGCAAGATGTCGATGCAGGTCGAGTTTTACCGGTCAGAACCAGTCGTTGACGGCGACCTGACGTCCGAGCGGTCCGGTGGATGATTTTGCGCTCGCGCGCATCGTCCATGTCGTGGCGGTGTTGTTCTGGATCGGCGGTGTGGGCTTTGTCACCTGGGTGGTGCTGCCGACAATCCGGCACAGTGGACCCCCTGCTGACAGGCTTGGTAAATTCCATGCGATCGAGGGGCGCTTCGCAGGGCAGGCCAAGATCTGGGTCCTTCTCGCAGGGGCCAGCGGCTTCTGGATGGTGCACCGGGCCGAGATGTGGAGCCGTTTTGCCGATCCGAGCTTCTGGTGGATGCACGCAATGGTCGCGCTTTGGGCGGTGTTCACGCTGATGCTGTTCATCATCGAGCCGTTGTTTCTACACCGCCGCCTCGCGACATCGCGGACCCCGCAAGCCGATTTCGCGCGATTGGAACGCGTCCACCACATCCTGATCATGCTTTCGCTGATCACGCTGGGGGGCGCGGTCGGTGGCAGCCACGGTCTGTTCTGACCTGACATCACCCGTGCCCGTGAGCACCAATCTGTCACACTGGCTATTCCTGAGGAGGAAATAAATGAGCAGAATATTGAGCGCCGAGACTAGGGCAATCGTCAATTCGACCGCGCCTGCGCTGCAACAGCATGGCGTGGCGATCACCCAACGGATGTACGAGCGGTTGTTCGTCGATCCTGCGGTCAAGGCAATGTTTGACGAGGCCGCGCAGGAAAGCGGCGAACAGCCGCGCCGGCTTGCCGCAGCCATTCTCGCCTATGCGCAGAACATCGACAAGCTCGAAGCGTTGACGGCCCCGGTAATGCGTATGGCCGCGCGGCACGTTGAGACAGGCGTCAGGCCCGAGCACTATCCAATGGTCGCAAATGCCCTGTTGCCTGCGATCCGCGACATTCTGGGCGACGCAGCCACCGATGAGGTCCTGTCGGCCTGGGGCGAGGCGTATTGGGCACTGGCCGAGATCCTGATCGGCAAGGAAGCGGCTATGTATGCGCAAGCCGAGAGCAACGCTTTGGAACGCATTGCGTCAACGCGCTAACATCAAGCCTGCCCGTTCGATTGGTCGCAAGGCGCCCAGCATCGCCTTGCAATCGGGCATTCACCCACCACGTTTCGTCATAGCCGTCAGAAATTCTGCCGCTGGCGCTGCGTGCACATCACGCGACTGAACAGGCACTCCCTCCCCGATTGCACCCTCCGTGTCCTGAAAGGACCGAATATGGTCAACACGATTCTTACGCCCGACCGGCAGGCGCTGGCCGCTGAGCATGATGCCCAGCCGGTGATCCATCATGCCCCCGAGGGCCTTTCGGACCGGTTCGCGCTTGGCTTCACCAAGCTGCTGCGCTTCACGGCCGACACCTTTTTCGCCAAGCGCTACGGGCACCGTGCCATCGTGCTCGAGACGGTCGCCGCGGTGCCCGGCATGGTCGGTGCCATGTTCACCCATCTGACCAGCCTGCGCGCGATGAAGGATGATGAAGGCTGGATCCGCACCCTGATGGAAGAAGCGGAGAACGAGCGCATGCACCTGATGACGTTTATCGAGATTGCCAAGCCGACCTTGTTCGAGCGGCTGGTCATCCTGATGGCGCAGTGGATTTTCCTGGTGCTGTTCTCGATCCTCTATCTGGTTTCGTCTCGCACCGCGCACCGCGTCGTGGGCTATTTCGAGCAAGAAGCGGTGATCAGCTACACATTATACCTTCAGGAGATCGACGAAGGCCGCTCGCCCAACGTGCCTGCCCCTGCGATTGCCAAGCATTACTGGAAGATGGCAGGCGATGCGACGCTGCGCGATGTCGTCCTGCTCGTCCGGGCGGACGAGGCGCACCACCGCGACGTCAACCACGGCTTTGCCAGCAAGCTGGGCGGCAAGCCATTCGATCCGGGCAAGACGGCACCCTATCCTGCGCACGCCGATGACATTCGGTTGCAGGCGTAGGCAACCAAACGCGATAGCGGCATCCAACCCAGACCTTGTTAAAGTCCATATGTATGCGCTTTCCCGAGGGGAGGATCGCCAACGGCTTCCATTCTAAACTCGCCCAAACCTGTCTTGCTCTCAACATCTTCAAACGTTCGGAAATGGCCGGTTTAAACATAACCGGTCGTTCCCTTTAGCAGTGGCGAATGGCGGCTTTGTCCCACTTGAAGTCGGCGTCGGCTGCCGACCCATGGCACGAACCCGCTTCGCGGGAGAGTCGCTTGGGGTGACGTAGCGTAGTATTGTTGA
>NZ_LJHP01000021.1:0-24887 GCF_001295965.1 Blastomonas sp. AAP25 | reverse complement strand
TCCGTTCGCCCATCATCGGCCGTCTCCGCTTGCTCGCGAAGACATAGAATCAATACTCTGGCGCCACTGCAAGTGCGAGTTTTTCAACAGAATCAGGCCAGATAGTGTCGTCTAATCGCGAGGTGTTTTGCAAGCAGTTTGCGAGCTCACCGTATGCCAGGTCCGGGGTCGTTTTACACTTTGGGCATCAACCACAGAAGGGGCTAAGCGGAGGAAATCCAGGGTCGTGCCATAGATCGATGAGAGTTTGACGATAATTCCTTGGTCTTTCGTTCTGGTTTGCTTATTGAGCTTGCATGGTTAGCTCAGAATTCCAACCTAAGGGTCCGACGGATCTTCGGTCTACCATCAGTGACGACGACCGGATGTTGTATCTGATGGACGAGATAAGTCGGCGGGCCAGACGGTCATACGACCTGTCGGTTGCCGAACTTGGTCTGAACCGAACTCAGTGGAGGATTATCGGTTTGCTGTTGCAGGAACCTGACCTGACCCAAGGCGAGATAGCCAAACGGCTTGAACTTGAATCGGCAACGATCGGCCAGGCCGTTATGGCTCTTTGTAAACGTGGAGTAGCCGAGAGAGAAAAAACGCCTTCAGATGGGAGGGTCTGGAAGATCAGGTTTACGGAGGATATTAAGGAACTTTTACCGCAACTGAGGTTAGCTGCCGACCGATTACACGAAGTGTTGTGGATGGGTTTTAAACCCGATGAGAAAGCTATGTTAAGACGCCTGCTTGACCAATTATCTAAAAATCTAGCTATAATCCCGAATGCAATCGACTGAAGAACGCCTCGCACTACTTGCGCAGAGGCCTGATTTACTGCCTTGCCGGGGTGCCTGTTGCTTGATTTATCGGGAGCTATCTGGACACTTCGAAAAGTCTCATTGGGGCGCTGACCTAATTCACTTCCGCCGTCGATCAGTGGGGTCAATGATGGTGGGTCAGCCTGGTTTCTTTGATCTGTCGGATCGATATGCGGCTATGAGTGCGGCGGGGGATCGGCTTGAGCCATTGGCGGCGATAGTGGATTTCGAGGTGTTTCGCTGGCAGCCGGTGGCAGCGCTCCGGCGAAGCGCTCGCGGCAAGGGCGGCCGACCAACATCGCCTCCATTCAATACGGCGGTCATTGAATCAAATCAGCGCCTCAAAGGCGAGGGTTTTTCGAGGCGTCCAACTTGCGTCGCATGTGACGGTGCGGGTTCGCCAAAACCGCCGTTCAGACCATTCGCACACAGGTCTCTCTGGCCAACATAGCATACTCCTCAGAAGGACGATCGCCCGTAGGGGCGATCGTCCCTCAACATCAAAACTCGAACAGCGCTTCCACGCCCACGTTCCGGCCGCGCATGAGTGGCGTGAAGGTGCCTTGGGTCGGGTTGGGGCCGAACGGACGGCGCACGCCGGTCGAGTTCGGACCGCTGAAAGGAACCTGAGTATCACCGCCTTCCTGCACCTCATCCAGCAGGTTGCGACCATAGATCGACAGCGACAGGCCTTCGATCGGGGTTTGCCAAGTGATGTTGGCTTCGAGGTTGTTCAGTTCGTTCAGCCAACCGAGGTTGTCATCGGTGTAAGCTGCCTTGTCGCGATACTGGTAGTTCACGCGCGTCAGGATCGAACTGTTGCCGAGGTCCAGCTCGTGAATCAAACCAAGGCCGACCGTGACTGGGGGAACCCGCGGCAGGCTTAGGTCCAGATCGGCATCGTTGATAATGCCATCGCCCGAGATGTCGAACAGCACCTCGTCATAGTTCGCGTCGACGATCCCGATGTTGGCCGTGAAGGCCAGCGATTCCGACACGCGCATGCGCGCTTCGGCTTCGAACCCCTTGATCGTGGCATCGGCGGTATTAAGAATGTTTTGGACGATGCCGGCGCCCGGATCGGAGAGGTTCACTTCGCGCTGCATGTTGCCCACCTTGGTTATATAGCCGGCTACGTTGAGGGTGAACGACCCATCTTCGGTCTGGAACTTACCGCCGATCTCGTAATTATCGACCTTTTCCTCATCGAAACCAAGTAAGCCGGTTTGGTTGAAAGCCCGGTTGAACACTGCAACATCAGTGATGCGGAAGTTATAGCCGCCCGAGCGATAACCGCGGCTCCAGTGGCCGTAGATCTGGCTGTTGGCGAATTCATATTGCAGGCCGAGTTTGGGCGACAGGTTGCGGAACCGCACGCGATCTGTGAAGCCGTTGCGCTCGGTCGCAGGATCAAAGGGAGCAGTACCAGTAGGGCAGGTGCCTTGGACGAATGAGCAGGTGGCGCGGGGCAGGAGATAAGTAACGCCTGCTTCCTTGGTTTCCTGGTTCCAGCGGATGCCTGCGATTAGCGACAAAGCATCTGTCAGCTGGTATTGCGCGTTAGCGAAAACTCCGATCACCTCGTGATCCTGCGCCCCACCGCCAAAGAACACCGGCGGCTGAAATGCAGGTGGCAAGTCGCGGCGTAGCGCCCGGGTTTCAGTGTATGCGAGATCTTGATTGAAGTAGAACCCACCGACCGTAAGCTCGAGACTGTCGAACGACATCGCATAGCGCAACTCGTTAGAGAATTGTTCTTGAGCGGTTTCGGAGGTGGAGTGGAAAAGAAAACGCGGAGTTCCATCGATATCACCACGCGTCGTAGAATCATACTTGCGGTAACCGAACACATTAGTCAATGTGCCGGGGCCAATGTCAATTGTTGCGGTCAGCGAGCCGGTCCAGATCTCGTTGGCATAAGCGCCCGGTTCATCGATCGAAAAATCGAAACTGTTGCGGTCAAAAAGTGCCCGGTTCTGGCTCGAGGGACCATCGCCGTCGCTTTCGAAGTAATCGAGCTTGCCGAGTAGTGTGAGGCCGCCGAGACGGGCTTCGAGCGCGCCGCGCAAGATCATGGTTTCCGCCGCACCATGGTTCGAATTGTCGAACAGGTTGGTGAAGTAACCTTCGTCCTTGTTGTAATAGGCGCCAACCTTGAACAACAGTACGTCTTCAACGATCGGGCCACTGATCACTCCGCTGGCGGTGTAGTTTGCGCCACCGCGGCCGCCATCGAGCGCCGGGCCATCGACTGCCGCGCGAAACTTGCCGCGGAAATCTTCGGTCGGGTTGCCGGTGTTGATCAATACTGCGCCACCGGTGACGTTGCGCCCGAACAATACTCCCTGTGGGCCACGCAGGATTTCAACCGAATCAAGGTCGAACAGGTCGAAGACGACACCGCCGTTGATTCCCAGATACACCCCGTCCACGAACACCCCGACGGTTGGATCGATCGAAGGGATTGAGGAATTGATCCCGAGACCACGAATTGTGAAGTTGGCCGTGCCCCGCGTGGTGCCGACATCATCTAGGCTCACGGTTGGCGCTTGGAACGACAGGCCCGAGATAGTACGGATCTTGTAGGCTTCGAGTGTGCCGGAATTGAACGCGGTGACTGCAATCGGCACGTCCTGCACGTTTTCGGCATCTCTGGTTTTGGTGCCTGTAACAAGAATTTCGTCGATACTGTCAAGGGTGCTTGGACGCTCGTCACCTTGGGCAGTGTTATTTACTTCTTGTGCAACCGCTACACCGGGGAAAATTACGCTTGTGGCTAAAATCAGCCGGAGCGAGCGACCAAGGTGTTTCACAGTAATCATGACTTCCTCTCATATTATTCATGGAAAACCAAAAACTGACGAATTAATCTCGACCGGCCTCAGCCTGGTTTGCACCAGAAACAATGAGACTGAGGGTTAGGATTCAAAATGGCCGAGGCTAGGACGGCAATCGAGCCTATGTTTAATAACAGAACACAAAGATCTTAAATCGAAAAATGTATTGTCACGCGGATTATTATTGAGGCCGCGTACCCTGTTAGGATAATCTTCAAAGAAAAGAAAACTAAGGTGCAAATATTTCTATCGCTAAACCCTCACAATTTGATAGCCAGATTCCTCATTGCGATACACCCACGAAATATCATCATGGTAATACAACAAGGCACGGTACAAATAACAATGCATTAAAAATTCGCGCCGACCGCAATTCCATAACGCCGTGGATCTAGGGTATAGATATTGGTAAAATTACCAGAAGAAGCATCCGTGACATATAGGCCGGTGAGAGAATTGCTGTTAAATATATTCTGAACAAATCCTCGAACGAACCACCGTTCGTCTGCGCTATTCAATTGCACAATTGCATTTGCCTGAACGAAGGGCTCAATTCGGTTAATCCGCCCGTTAAAAATATTGCCATATTGCTTACCGGTAAGAGCGATATCAAAGCGAGGAACGAGCGTCATACCGTTGATGAACTGGGCAGTATACTGAATTCCCACCGCTGCCTTCATTTCAGGTGCCTGCGGTAACTTATTGCCATCGATGTTCACCTCTACTCCAGGACTCAAAACACTGATCCCGCTACCAGTGGGGGCCGAGCTTGAAAGGACATCACATATGCCGAAAGCGCCGCTTGACGCGATATTGCCGTCCGACGGGAATTCTTCAGGTCCGCGTAGCCCAAGTCTCGCGTTGACGCCTCGAACGAACGCATCTGCGGCTCCAGGCGCTGAGCCAGTCACGGCGCAATTGGAGCCATTGCTTATGTCTTTAATGATCACAGCGTCGGGATCACCGCCGCCGGGATCACGTGGGTTAGAAAAGAATTGATCGCCGTCAACCTCGGCGCTCAGATAGCTGAACGTCAGGTTAATTTGCCAGTTGGGGTCTGGACGAATGATGGATTCCACTTCTACTCCCCAGATAGTGGCATCGATCGAATCATTTACTGAAGTTCTGGCTACAATACGGCTGAGCTGTAACCCGCGGTACTTGTAGTAAAAGGCTGTTGCGTTCAGCTGCAGATTGCCATTGGCGAATACATTCTTCGATCCGATCTCGAAAGCATCGATCGTTTCTGATCCAAAGCTCTCAGGAACATTGAAAATCGGAATGAGCGGTGGGTTTATTCCACCTGATTTATAACCTCGAGAGTAAGAGGCATAAACTGTGTTGTCTGAAGATACCTCATAGTCGAGAACTGCGCGACCGGTTATTTCGTTAAAACCAACTTCTCGAAATTGAACGAGCTGATTTCCCGCTAGTCCGAGATCAGCGTCGAAAGTTGCAATAAATGGTGAGTTAAATGCATCGCCATCGTTGGAGTAGGGATTGAGAAAACTCGCGAACGTGTTCCGCGCGGTCACGTTTTTCTTGTCATCGTTGTAGCGCAGCCCTCCAGTAAACGTCAGTCTCTCAGTGATATCAAAATAAATCTCTCCGAAAATGCCGAAGCTTTCCAGGTTTGATTCAAGAGAGTTATTCCGGAACATTGAAGTTGCGAGGTAGGAGGGTGGTAATCCAGTAGAAAGCGAGCCAAAGGACCCAAGTATTGAGCTTGCATAATCGAGAGCGAAAGAGTTCACATAGTAGCTATTGTCTATAGTTTTTGATTTAGCATAAATCCCTCCAAGTAGGAAGTTGAATGGCCCGTCAAAATCAGTGGCAAGCAGTATTTCTGCGCTCCACGATTCACGGGTCTCAGAAGACCTGTCGAATGAGAGTGGCGTGTCACTGCACACCGAGTTTCCTTCAAATGCGCCTCTGTTTCCATCATCATTGTTTGAGGTGCAGAGCGCACCCTGAGGACCGTTGGGTATTAGGCCATTGACGATTGGAGAGAAATAGCTGGACGATCCAGGAATAAAGGCAGGGGCTGGTGAAGCCAGTCCCGTCGGCAGCCCATTCGTTCCGAAGAACGACAGGGTGTTCAGTGCTGTGGCAAAACTGCTTCGATCCTGGATGCCAAGAAAGTAGTCCTGCCGCGAGTCCACTTCGGTATTTTGGTAAAGCCCAGTTGCTGTCAGCGTGATCGCGCCAATGTTCTGTTCAATGCGGGCCTGAAGTTGCAATTCATCGGCAAAGTAGAAAGGTGTGTAGGCGGTGTTGACGGTCCTTATGTCATCCGGCCCATCAAAGCTGGCGAAGGCGTCGGGGCCATACAGACTGCCGAGTCCAAGTTGGGTCGGAATACCCTGGATTGCGAAAAATTCGGCTGACGCAAGCACACCACCTAGGGTTGAGTTAGCATTGGTGGTCTCGAAATCGCGCCGATTGTTTAGGCAACCGAGAACGCCAAGAGGATCGCGTTGGCAAGCCTGCTTTTGATTTCGTAGCCGGGAGTCCTTCTCGCGAAAATAGTACCCCATCAGATCAATCGTGGTATCGTCGGTAGGCTCGAAGCGCAATGATCCGCGTACAGCGTACAAATCGCGATCATCAATATCTGAACCATTGAACAGATTGGTTGTGTAACCATCTCGTTTTATATAAATTCCCGACACTCGCGCAGCAATTTTGTCCCCGATCGGGACATTGATCATCCCCCTGGCTTCGATGCTGTTGAAGTTACCATACTCTAGTTCAGCTGAAGCACCGAATTCTGACATTTCTGGCTTCGCGGTAACAATGTTCACTACTCCCGATGTCGCGTTTCTCCCAAATAGCGTTCCTTGAGGACCGCGGAGAACTTCGACACGCTCCAGATCGAAAAACTCAGTTTCAAATAGCCGAGTACCAAAAAGGGGCGATCCATTGACGTGAATGGCCGTGGCTGAATCGCATGTAACCCCCACGCAAAGATCACCAATTCCGCGAATGGTAAACGTCGATGCTGTGAAATTGCCCTTGGCAAAAGAGACATTAGGTAAGGTTAACTGGAGGTCAGCAGCATTTTCAATCTGCTGGCTATCGAGCGCCTTGGCATCAAAGGCGGATACTGCAATTGGCACCTCTTGAAGACTCTGAGCCTGGCGCTGTGCGGTTACGATAATGACATTTCTGCTGCCGTCTAGCTCTTCGGGTTCCCCGTCTTGAGCAATAGATACCTGCGGGAAAACTATTAAAGCAGCACCTGCCAGCCAAGAGGCTTTTTTGATCTTTTTCATATCCCCACCCCAGTTATTTTTTCGGGTCGGCGCACACCGCCCCACTTAAAATTCGATATCAAAAAATGTGACAACCCAATCAACAGGGCTTTGTCTCGGGACAGGGTAGATTTGGTGTCCTGTCCTAGCAGCAAGCAATACCCTGTCTATTGGCATGTCGTAAAGCCTTTTATTAATTTCGATTCCGCCGAACAGACCTGCGATATCGGCGGGGTTGCACTCCTTGGTAGGTTGCCGGCTCATGCCGATTTATGGCAGGGCCGTGTAACCGCTGGAGTGATGGAACGCCGTCGCCGCCGGCAGGCATAGCCCCAACTCGGAGAAGGCCTATGCGACACGTCGGATTAGGCAGGTCGTTATCGAGAGCCGCAGCGTGAATCGTTGATCGAGACCATTACGGGGCTGGGTCGGAACTATGGCATGAGCACTACTTTGGCAGTTTCCTGCGAATCATTTTTCGCCATCTTCTACGACAGTGGGGACATGTTGGCGGTGGAGGCTGGCCCAGCTGAGTTATGATTGCTTGCCTTATGGCTGGCAGGGTCGGCCGCGGCGGTGGGCTCGGGCTCCTTTTTTTTCCGACGCGCTGCCTATAGGCGGCGGGCTTGCAGGAAGGCGAACGCGATCATGCTCATGAGGGCATGTCGGTACAGGCGATTTCATGATCGTCTGTCGAAGTGATCGAGGCCGAGCTCTTCCTGAGTTGCTGGTGGGCCTGCTCGCATACCCACCGAGCTTTGATGGCACCGGCCAGCTTTTTGAGAGGCGTGTCGCTGGGCAGATTGCTGAGATAGTATTTACGCTCGCCGGTGGAGCGATGCTCGCCGACCAGCCAGACCTCTTCGCCAGGAAGATGCTGCTGGCCAAGGTGACCGATACGCTGCGGCGGCCCGTCAGCGACCCGCACGCGCATGGCCGCAAACCGCGCCGACAGCTTGCCCTTTGTACCGCGCCGCCAGCTCACGGTCTGCCACTTTGCGCTCTCCAGCATCTCCTGGGCGGGGCGCGAAAGGACGTCGGGTACATGGTTCTTGCGTGGCTGCCCGCGTCCGGTGACCGGAAAGATCATGGCAACGTCGGCCGGATATACTTTCTGCTTGTAAGGGATGCCCACCGCCCAGGTCAGGCCGCGCTCCGTGAGTGCCTGTCGGAACGGGCCAGACAAGCCATATCCGGCGTCCGCAAGTATCCCGCCGAAGCGGACACCAGCCTTACGTACACGGTCGATCTCGGCCAGGGCGATCTCGGGCTTTGAGCGGTAGGTGCGATACTCCTCAGGCACCTTGGCGCGATCCATCCGTGCGGCATCGCTGGTCCAGCTCTCGGGCAGGAACAGGCGAAGCCCGGTCATGACGGGCACTTCGCTCGATGCCAGCGTCACCGATACAAGGGTCTGGCAGTTGGCGTTCTTGCCCAAAGCTGACGCATACTGCGGCGCAACCCCGACAGAGGCCCGCCCCTTCTTGGGCAAAGCCGTGTCATCGATGATCGACCATGCATCGCTGCCTCCAAGCAAGGCGTCAGCCTGTCTGGCAAGCTCCTGCTCCAAGGGCGCACTATCCCAAAGAGCACCACCGATAAAATGATGCAGCTGGTCGTAGCCGATCCCCGGCGAGCGCATCGCCATCGGTTGAACGCTCTTGCGGTCTCCGGGGCCAATCAGCCCTTCAACATATGCAGGACACATTCGCCCCGCCGCCGATTGGCAAGTATTGACACAAACGGCCGAAGCCACTGCGCCAGATCATCCCGCCAAACATTCACCGTCGCTAGCCTCTACAAGCTGACGCCCTATGACCCACCAAAAACGACTCATGGGAATCCAGAAAATGCACTTCTGCCAAAGTAGCGCTAGAATGCCACGCAGCTCACCGGGACCGCGTCGCCAGCCTAGTGCGCGATAACATCATGGCCTTGATGGTGTCCACCGTTATCGCCGCCTTCGGCACAGGGTCAATCCAATGGAAAAAATCTATAAAGGACTTTACTATCGCCGTAAAATCTAATATGCTCCCGAGAGGGCATGGGAACAGCCGTTGTTGTTCCCATACTCTTTCCACAAGCCTTTGGGGCGGCCGCAAGGCCGCCCTTTTTTTAACATGCCTCAGGGTCTGATTCGAATCTAAGTGGTATGATTCCATATGCTTGTGACGTGACGTGATAGCGTGGATGGCACCTGCACCGGCGCAGCAGTGTCATACTGCGGCCGTTGTTGGTCCATGTGTAGACGCCCGCCGCTCTGACCGGTTTCTCATCATTACTCAGCTACTCCTACGCCATCCTGCTACCGTGCTACGAAGGCAGCGTGGGACGACGTTCACGCAGACGCGGCCGCGTCGACTTCTTTGCTCGACATCACCGCCAAGCGATCCGCGCTGTTATGTTGGCGAGCGCGACTATCGCGATCTTGACAGGTTTCCGCTCCAAAAGCTGCGCCATCCAAGGTCGCCGGGCGGGACATTTGCGCGACATCCGCATCACTGCGGTCGTCCGAACCACCAGCAATCTTCTCAGGTAGCCAACAACCTGTTTGGAGATCCCGCCAAGCCTTTTCTTGCCGCCGGAGCTGTTTGCTCGAGGCGTAAGACCCAGCCAGGTTGCGAACTGGCGCCCGGATCGGAACAGGGATGCGTAGAGCATCGACGCAGCTATAGCGGACGCCGTTATCGGACCAATACCCTATATCATAGCGCGCCGTCGGCTCGTCTCGCCTGAGCGATACCATGCGATCTTCCGGGCCTATAGACCATCGATCTCGCTCTTGAGCGCCCTAAGTTGAGCGGCAAGCCTGTGCAACGCTGACCGTGCACTAAATAGGCAGCTTATTTTTCGCTCATGCAGTGCCTTTAGCATCGTAGGACGTGGCACGGCCCTATAGATCGCCTCGGAATCTGTTGCAACGTTCTTTCCACGCTTTAGATGGGGTTTTACATAAGTGGGCGGGATCAGCCGAACCTCGTGGCCCAATGCGACCGGTTCCCGAGCCCAGTGATGCGCCGATGCGCATGCCTGCATGCCAATGAGGCCGGAAGATCGGAAGAGGCCGACTACCTCCGCGCGCCGAAGGTTGCGGCGGATCAGAACGATGCCGTCACTCGCGATCACGTGAACTTTTAAAAAGTTCTTCGCCAGATCCAATCCGACGCTAACAACCTCCGGACTTCTGCCGAGTGCGCCGTCTACCTAGGAAGGCTCCGTCCTGCGAAGACCCACCGTGCGGCGGCGCATGCCGACCGCGAAGACGACCCTGAACCCGGCATACGGTCAGCTAAGAAACTGCTTGCCAAACGGCACGCGATTAGACGACCCCATCAGTTCAAAGGGCCGGCTACGCCATCACGTTAGAGTCAAAACCGGCCCAGAGGGATCCCCTTTTTAATCAGTCAAATGACATCACGCTCCAGAAACGGATTAACCGGTCAGTCCCTACCTTGTCATCCAATTGCTTCGAAATCGTGCCTGCATTCAGCGGTCTGAGAGCACGATTCTATGCCAGCCTGGCTAGGCCTACTGCTGAACGGGAATTTTCAGTCCCCACTGACAGGCGGCTCAGCGAGGCCTCCGCCGAGCGCGACATAGAGCGAGACACCATTCTGCAGCTCTGCCGATCGCAGGGCGAGCAATTGCTGCTGCGCGGCGAACAGGTTACGCTCCGCATCCAGCACCTCAAGATAGATCGATATGCCGTTCTGATAGCGCAGACGCGCCACACGGGCGAGGCGCTGTTGCGCGGTAACGGCGCGCTCCTGTGCCGCGATCTGCTGTGCGTAGCGCTGCCTGCCGACCAAGGCGTCAGACACTTCGCGAAATGCTTCCTGCACGGTTCGCCGATAGGCTGCAGTGAGTTCATCAGCGGTAGCGCGGCTGATCTTCAGCTCCGCTTCCCGGCGGCCCCAGTCGAAAATTGGAAGGCCGAGCGCGCCACCGAACGACCAGTTCTGCGCATCAGTGTTGATCAGGCTACCCAGGGCAGGTGATGCGAAGCCGAGACTGCCGGTCAGGGAAATGCTTGGGAAGAAGGCTGCGCGCGCTGCGCCGATGTCAGCATTTGCTGCCCTCAGTTGCAGTTCAGCCCCAAGGACATCAGGCCGGTTGGCGAGCAGTTGCGATGGCAGGCCCGCATCCAGACCACGAAACTGGCGCGGATCGGAAAGCGGCTGTCCTTCCGGCAGCGAGCCAGCGATTGGCCCACCGACCAGCACGTCGAGCAGATTGCGCGACTGATCCGTCGTCCGCTGTAGGTCCGCTAGCTCCGTTTCTGCCTGAGTCAACAGCACCGTGGCCTGATCGAGATCGACGACCGAGGTTACCCCTGCATCGGCGCGCAGCGTTGCGATCCGCAGGCCCTCCGTCCGGGCGGTCAGTGTTTGCTCTGCCAGTGCGATACGTTCTTCGCCGGACCGGATCGCCAGATAGGTGGCTGCGACCTGACTGATCAGCGACAGGCGGAATGCCCGCTCTGCCTCTATGGTCGCCAGAAACCTCGCGCGGGCTGCATCCTGCAGGTTGCGCACCCGCCCCCAGAAATCGATCTCGAATGAAGAGACTGCAACGCCGACATTGTATTGGGTGATGTCGATCGAGGTCGGCTGTTCACCGCCTCCGCCGCCGGGCAGCGTATTGCCGAAGCCCAGAGCATTGATGGGTGAGCGGGTGCGTGTGCCTGACCCCGACAGATCGACCTGCGGCAGACGATCGGCTTCGGTAATCCGGTATTGCGCCCGTGCCTGTTCAATGCGCGCGACTGACTGGGCAAGGTCCTGATTGTTGGCCAGTGCGGCTTCGATATAGGCTTGCAGCCGGGTATCTCCGAAAAATTCCCGCCAGCCGATATTGCTGGCCAGGCGGCTGCCTTCTGATGGTTGCGCATAATTGGGCGATACCGGCGCTGCCGGCTGGCGAAATTCCGGTGCCAGATTGCAGGAGGCGAGCGCGGTAGCGCCGAGGACGACGATCAGTTTACGCATGCGCCGTCTCCCCTGTGCCGGGCTTTGCGGTGCCGTTGTCAGCTGCGTCCGCTGCCCGGTCCTCAGCCCGGTCCTCTGCCATATGGTCGTGCTTGCGGCTCAGCCACTTGCGCGCTGCCACATAAAAAACGGGCGTGAAAAATATGCCCAACACCGTCGCCACGATCATGCCGCCCATCACACCGGTGCCCACAGCGTTGCGACTGGCCGCGCCTGCACCGCTGGCGATGACAAGTGGCACCATGCCCAGAATGAACGCCAGGCTTGTCATCAGGATGGGGCGCAGACGTTGGCGGGCGGCCTCTATCGTGGCCTCGACAAAGCTCTTGTCGCCGCGTTCATCGGCAATTGCGAACTCGACGATCAAGATGGCGTTCTTTGCCGCCAGACCGATGATGGTTATGAGGCCGACATTGAAATAAACGTCTGCGGAAAAACCCCGCAACGCCGTAAACAGCACCGCGCCCAGAACGCCGAATGGCACCACCAGCAGCACCGCCAGCGGGATCGGCCAGCTTTCATACAGCGCCGCGAGCAGCAGGAACGCGACCACCATCGACAGGCCGAGCAGCAGGCCGATCTGGCCGCCTGCCTGCCTTTCTTCAAAGGCGATGCCCGTCCATTCATGGGCCATGTTGCCAGTCAGAACCTCATCGGCGATGCGCTCCATCTCGACCAGTGCTGCACCGCTGGATTCGCCGGGTGCCGCTTGCCCGGAAATTGTCAGGGCGGCATAGCCGTTATACCGCTCAAGCGCCTGCGGGCCGGCTGTCCACCGTGTTGTCGTGAAGGCAGAGAAGGGAACCATCTCGCCGTCCGCATTGCGCACCCGCAGATTGCCGACATCCTCATCCGTCATCCGGTTTGCGGCATCGGATTGCAGATAGACGCGCAGTACATTGCCTTCGCGGACGAAGTCGTTGGCATAGGCCGAGCCGAAGCTGATCGAGAGCGTTGCGTTGACGTCAGCAATCGAAAGACCAAGTGCGCGCGCCTGAATGCGGTCGATGTCGACATACAGTTGCGGGCCATCGCCTTGTCCTTCAGGCCGGACGCCCATGAGCAACGGGCTTTTTGCTGCCCGCGCCAGAATTTCTTCGCGCGCTGCAATCAGGGCCGCCCTGTCACCTGAACGGTGCTCCAGCTTCATCGAAAAACCGCTGGCGTTGCCCAGAGACTGGATCGGCGGCGGGTTGAGCGCAAAAATGGTTGCTTCGGGAATGTCCTGGGCAAAGCCGCTGATCTTGTTGACCAGGGTTTCAGAGCTGTTTTCGGCACCGGCGCGGTCTTCCCACGGCGTCAGGTTGACGAAGGAAAGACCCGCCGTCTGGCCCTGACCGAAGAAGTTGAAGCCACGGATCGACACGATGTCCTTGACCTGTGGTTGCTGGCGCAGGAACGTCTCTGTCTTGTCGATCGCAGCGCCTGTCGTCTGCAGCGTACTGCCGGGGGCGGCGTCATAGTTCACGAACACATAGCCCTGGTCTTCGGACGGCAGAAATCCGCCGGGCAATCGTGTAAACAGCAATGCGGTGACCACGCAGACAACCGCAAACACCGCCAGCCAGCGTAACGGGCGGCCCACCATTTTGCTGACACCACCGGCATAGCTTTGCGTCGTGCGGTTGAACCGGTCGTTGAACCAGTTGAAGAACCGCTGCGGATATCCGCGAACGCCCGGTTGCGGTTCCGGCGCGTGACCTGCCGTGTTCGGATCGTGAGGCTTGAGCAAGGTGGCGCACAGCGCCGGGGTCAGCGTCAGGGCCAGCACGGCCGAAAAGAAGATCGAAACCGCCAGCGTAACCGAAAACTGGCGATAGATACCGCCGGTCGATCCCGGGAAGAACGCCATCGGCACGAACACAGCGACCAGCACCAGCGTGATGCCGATAATCGCGCCGGTGATCTGGCCCATCGCCTTGACCGTGGCACGGCGCGGGTTGAGCCCTTCTTCTGCCATGATACGCTCGACATTTTCCACCACGACAATCGCGTCATCGACAAGAATGCCGATCGCCACCACCATCCCGAACAACGACAGGGTGTTGATCGAAAAACCGAACAGCCACAGCCCCAGACACGCACCCAGCAGCGCGATCGGCACGACCAGGGCCGGAATGAGCGTGGCGCGCCAGTTCTGCAGGAAAAGGAACATCACCAGAAACACCAGCACCATCGCCTCGATGAGGGTCATGATCACGCTCTCGATTGAAGCGTTGATGAACGGGGTCGTATCGAAGGGAACCTGCCAGACGATGTCGGGCGGGAACGATCGCTCCAGATCGCCGAGCCTTTCGCGCACAGCCTCAGCAGTCGCGACCGCATTTGCACCGTTGCCCAGCTGTATCGCCATGCCGGCAATCTGTTTGCCGTTCAGCGTGGCATTGAACTGATAACTGTCCGCGCCCAGTTCCACGCGCGCAACATCGCCCAGCCGCACTGTCGATCCGTCGGGATTGGATCGCAGGATGATCTCGCGAAACTGCTCTGCGCTGGAAAACCGGTTCTGCGTCACGATCTTGGCGCTGAATGCGGCACCTGCCGCCAGCGGCTGATCGCCAAGCGAACCGCCTGCCGTCTGGCTGTTCTGCTCCTGCACTGCGGCCAAAGCCTCGCTGGAAGACAGGCTGTAGCCCGCCAGCTTGGCAGGATCGAGCCAGATGCGCATAGCATATTGCGAGCCGAACAGCTGCACATCTCCAACGCCCTCGATCCGCCGCAGCTCCTCGACGATGTTGTTGGAAGCATAATCGCCAAGTTCCAGCGGCGTGGTTTCACCGGATTTGGACGTTAGCGCCACCAGCATCAGAAAACCGGCGGACCCTTCCTGGATCTGTACACCCTGGCGCCGCACTTCTTCGGGCAGGCGCGGTTCCACCCGGCTGAGGCGATCCTGCACCTGGGTGCGGGCAACGTCCATATCGGTGCCGCTCTCAAACGTTACCGTGATCGCAGCTGTGCCGCTCGAACGGCTGGTCGAGGACATGTAAAGGAAGTTGTCGACGCCGTTCATTTCCTTTTCGATGACCGCGGTAACCGTGCGATCCATCGTTTCAGCGTCGGCTCCCGGATAGCTGACATTCAGCGACAATGCCGGCGGAGCTACCGCCGGATACTGTTCGATCGGCAGGTTCGTCAGGCCGATGATGCCGGCCAGCGCAACGAACGCAGCGATGACCCATGCAAAGACGGGGTGGTAGACAAAAAAGCGGTTCATGCTGCCTGCCCCCTCAACGCTTTGGGGCAGACTGCGCAGGCGCAGCGGCCGCGCGGCCGTTCCTGGCGGGCTGAACGCGGACCTTTTGGCCGGGCTGGGCCTTTTGCCAGCCCGTCACGATGACACGCTCGCCATGTTTCAGGCCAGAGCGAATAACCCATTTGCCATCGACCAGTCCGCCCAGCACCACGGGCCGCCGCCGGGCGGTGCCATCGCTGGCGATGATGGTTACGGATGCTTCCTCACTGGCGATTTGAACAGCCGCTTGGGGGACGGCAATGCCATCAGTGGTCGTGCCAGCAAAAATGCGGCCGCGCACAAAGGTGCCGGGCAGCAGAATACGTTCGATATTGGGAAAATCTGCGCGCAGCACCTGGCTGCCCGTCGACGGATCAACCGTGAGGTCGGCAAAGTTCAGGTGCCCCACCGGACCGTATTGTGCCCCGTTTTCAAGGATCAGCCGAACCTCGACACGCGAAAGATCGGGTAGCACGATCTCCCCGCTGCGCGCACGCTGGGCGATATCCTGAACGCGGGCGCTGGATTGGGTGAACACCGCATAGACCGGGTTGAGTTGCTCGACCGTGGTCAGAAGCGTGGCTTCGGTCGCACTGACGAGCGCGCCCTCTGTCACCTGCGCCCGACCGATACGCCCGGCAATGGGCGCGCGCACGGTCGTGTAACTCAGTTCCAACTGCGAACGCGACAGCGTTGCGCGGGCATCGGCAACCGACGCTTCAGCCTGTGCGAGGTCTGACTGGGCCTGATCGTACTCCTGTGCACTGACGGCACGTTCGGAAACGAGTGGCTGGTAGCGCTCGACGATCTGGGCGGCATTGCGCCTCGCTGCCACCGCGCGTTGCAGTGCGGCGCGGCCCTGCTGCACCTGCGCTTCAAGATCGCGTGGATCAATTCGGAACAAGGGTGCGCCTTCGCGCACGTCGGTCCCTTCGATGTAGAGCCGCCGCTCTATGATGCCGTTGGTGCGCGCCCGAACTTCGGCCCTGCGCACGGCTTCGATACGGCCTGGCAGCTCGATGATGTTGGGCACCGGCTCGGCGGTTAGTGTGATCGCAGTGACCGCGACGGGTGGGGGTGCAGGCGGCGTCTGCTGCTCTGTACTGCACGCGGCTGTCACCATGAGCGCAGCGGCAAGTGCGGCAGAAGGTGCAGCTGCATAACGCGCGCCAAGTGGGTGAGTGCGGAAAAACTGGAACAAGGAGCGAGCCTCCACTGGCGCGATTATCGATACTGGAGAGTTCCTTTACAGGCTCGATTTCAAAACGCAACTAGCGGGTTTATTTTTTTGTCGCGCGTGCTAAACAACCTGCGAAGAGATGCAGAAAACGCGAACCGACGATGAACGGCGCCCAGGCCGCCCCACCCGTGAGCAGGCAGCCGCGATCGCTGATGCGGTGCTGGCCGGTGCTTATGAGGTGTTTGTCGCGCAAGGCTATGGTGCCGCCGGAATGGACGAGATCGCCGCGCACGTGGGCGTTTCGAAGCTTACGATCTACCGCCGCTTCCCCAGCAAGGAGGCATTGCTGGTTGCGGTGGTAAACTACCGCATCGCCAGAATGGTCGGCGAAATCGATGCCAGCGCACCTGGCTTTGAATGTTCCATCGATGCTTTGCGCCACACCATCAAGACACTGTTCGATAGCTCGGTAACACCTGATCTGGTTTGCTTCAGTACTCTGCTTCTGTGCGAATCTGCGCATAATGAAAGTCTGCGCGCGCGCTTTAACGAGTGGCAGCACTTAGCGCGGGCACCTGTGTGTGACCAGATTGTTGTGGCACAGGAAAACGGTCGGATCATCGATGCCGACCCTCAATTGCTGTGCGACATGCTGTGCGATCTGATGGATGGCCTGCCCAAATCGCTGCGGCAGGGAACTGTGAACCCAGCCGAAATCGACCCGGAAGTGTTTTTTCAGGAGCGATGGAATTTCTTCCTCCGCGCCGTCCGCCCGTGAGTGGTTGCAGAACCATGCCGGGTCGTTCTTTGCGCAGAACCTGGCGTGGACGGCTCCCGCACCGTTAGCTTTGATGTTTGGCGGGATGATTTGGCGCAGTGGCTTCGGCCGTTTGTGGCAATGCTGGGCGATCGGCGGCAGGCGCGGATGTGCCCGACATATGTTGAAGGGCTGATTGGCCCCGGAGACTGCAAGAGCGTGCAGCCGATGGCGATGCGCTCGCCGGGGATCGGCTACGGTGCCGATCCCGACATGCACGCCTTGCCCCTCAAGACCCGATTGGATTTCGGCCAGCGTGGTATAACGATCCTCATCGAGCATCGCAATGATCAGATCGGCATGGGTGCCGGTCTTCGAGGAACGCTGATCGCCACCGGGCTTGCCAGCAATGGCGCGGCCATGTTCGCGAGACATCTGCCGCCAACGGACCGCTGTGGCGACCCCAACCCCAAAACGAGCGGCCGCGGCTCGGCAACTCATCCCGGCTTCCGTCGCCGCAACAAACCGATTCCGTAAATCCTGCGATAGAGCTCTGGCGATCTTTGCTGGCCTCCTGCCCAGCACGCACGATGAATCAGAATTTTCCCGCCGATGGAATCCCTCGCGATTCACGCGCTGTGCAAAACGCTCTAGCCGCGCGACGCTCTATCGCTACGTCGGACCGAACGGCCAGTTGCGCGATCATGCAAATGACCTGCCCCACGCTGGCTCCCTCGATTTGATGTAGAGTTTGCCCCAAGCGAAGGAGCAGACGAATGAGGAAGAGTCGTTTCACCGAGGAGCAGATCATCGGGATGATCAAGGAACAGGAGGCTGGGCTGCCGACTGCCGAGGTTTGCCGCAAGCATGGATTGAGCCCTGCCACTTTCTACAAGCTGAAGGCCAAGTATGGCGGATTGGAGGTATCGGAGGCACGGCGCTTGCGACTGCTCGAGGAGGAGAACAGCAAACTGAAGCGGTTGCTGGCCGAAAGCGTGCTGGACAATGCGATCCTCAAGGACCTCCTGGGAAAAGTCTGACGACGCCAGGCCAGCGACGGGACGTAGCGCTCGGCGTGATGCGGGATTACCAGATCTCACAGCGCCGGGCCTGCGGGCTGGTTGGCGTAGACCCCAAGACGGTCAGGCGAGAACGTCCGCCTGACCATGCTGAGATCCGCGAGGAGATGCGCGAGATCGCCGCTCAGCGCCGCCGGTTCGGCTACCGGCGTGTTGGCGTCATGCTCGAACGCAAGGGGCACGTGATGAACCACAAGAAGCTCTACCGGCTGTATCGCGAGGAAGGCTTGTCGGTGCGGCGACGGCGCGGTCGCAAGCGGGCACGCGGCAGTCGGACGCCGATGCCTGTGCCGCTGCGTCCGAACGATCGCTGGTCGCTGGACTTTGTGGCTGATACCTTCGGCGCGTCGCGCAGGCTCCGTATCCTCGCGATCAATGACGATGCCTGCCGGGAGAACCTGTGCTTGCTCGGCGACACCAGCATCTCCGGCGCTCGGGTTGCCCGCGAGTTGGACACACTGGTGCGGCTCTACGGCAAACCGGCTTGCATCGTCAGCGACAACGGGACGGAGTTTACGAGCCGGGCGATCCTGAAGTGGGCGAGCGAGAACCGGGTCGAGTGGCACTACATCGATCCGGGCAAGCCGCAGCAGAATGCGTTCATTGAATCGTTCAACGGGTCGCTGCGCGACGAACTGCTCAACGAGGAGCTGTTCGACAGCCTCACCGATGCCCGGCGCAAGCTGGCGGTCTGGCGCTACGACTACAACAACGTCAGGCCGCACTCATCGTTGGGGAACCGAACGCCGGCACAAGCGCGCCGGGCGTTCCTGCAAAATGGAAGCGTCACACCCGGCGCGCTTGTGCCGGCGGGCGAGCACGAATATCAAACCGGCGGACTCTCGTTATGACCGCGGGAGCAGCGGGGGGCAGGTCACAAAGCAGGTCCTCAAAGTCGCGTCGTCCGGCAGTCCGAATGCCCTCAGTGCTTGACCTAAATTCGTATGTCGCGTTCGGTAATTTTGCGGGGATGGTCCCTATGCTGTCGGTCGCAGGGACGTCGCGGTTGAGGAGGCGCTCGCATCCAGCGGCGTTTGCTGACACGCGAGGCGTTCGTCTCGCATTACGCCCCCCCCCCCGACCGACGAACAAGTGATCGCCCGTCACTTCACCCTCAGTTGTGAGGACCTTAATCTTGTCGGCGAACGCCGAGCCGGCTCCACGATGCACACGCTGCTCTCTTGCAGAGAGACATCGATTCCGGCAAGATACTCCGTGGCTGTTCCTCTCATGATTTTTGGGGCCGATCACTTGAGCCCCGTTTCCAGCGCCATCATTCTGAGGGACAGCCACCCGAATTAGATACTCTTGAAACGCCGGCGCATTACGGTATCCAGCTAAAACTTCACGTGCGCTTCGAGAGACCAGCCCAAAGAAAATTGGCAATCGCTACAAAAAACAGGATGACCCCTGCGACCGCATGATCCTCCACGAGGATAGCGCCCGCTATCAATGAACCGGCGGTAAGAACGTGCGGATCAGCCGTCGAATTCCTCTTTATCCGCGAAGATGACGGGGAAGTTTGGATCTGTATTGGCACAGCGCCTGACCGCGCAATATTCTCTGCCAGGGTGATTAGCTCAGGAGACGCGGTCGCGAGCCGTCCAAGGCTGGCCACGAAACGTCGCCCGCGTTTTTTGAGGTCAGCGGGGCTCAGTCGTTCGCGCATCAACTCCCGGGCAATCGGCATGGTCCTGGCTGCTATGTTAAATTCCGGGTCGAGGCTGCGCACGAAGCCCTCGGCGGTAAGGAGCGTTCGTAGCAGGAGAGCGAGATCCGAAGGAAGCGTGAGCCGGTATTCGCGCAGAAGCGAGAAGACGCGCGAGAAGATCACCGACAACTCGATCTGCTGAAGGACGGCGCCGCGAAACTCGCCGATCAGCGATTCCAGGTCTCGCTGCAGGGCTTGCGCGTCCACCGAATAGTCCCCCGACCAGCGCATCAGCACGTCGGCAACGGCGTGGGGATCGTCGCCCGCGATCGCCAGTACGAGTGTCACCAGTTCCGATCGGCGCGCTGGGGTCAGGATTCCGACCGCACCAAAATCGATGAACGCAATCGCGCCATCGGTCAGGACGAACACATTGCCGGGATGTGGATCGGCATGGAAGCGGCCGTTGAAGATGATCATGCGAAGAACGGCGTCGGCATATGTTCCGGCGATTGCCTTCGCGGTCGGAAGATCCACACCTGACGCAGTGGTGCCGCGGACAGACACGCCGACAAGCCGCTCCTGCACGTTCGCGCGCCGTCCGATATGGTCCCAGAAAAACCTGGGCGTCCGGACGCCCAAGGTTACGAGGTACGCGCCTATGCTCTCGCAGGCCGCTGCTTCGGCGCTCAGGTCCATCTCCTGCGACAAGCCTTCGGCGAAAGAGCGCAGCAACTCGTCGAGTTTGAGCCGCCTCAGCTCGGGCGAGCGTCGCTCCCCCAACCGCGCGACCCTTCGCAGTAGCCGAAGGTCGGCATCCACCCGGGCGGCGATGCCGGGGCGCCGCACCTTGACCACGACCTCCGTCCCGTCGTGGAGCGCGGCGGCATGGACCTGAGCAATCGAGGCCGCGGCGATGGGATCACGGTCGAACCGGGCAAACACCTCCTCAAGTGGTGCGCCAAGCGCCGCCACAAGATCGTCTTCGATCTGCTCGAAGGGCAGCGGCAGCACCTGGTCCTGAAGCGTCGAAAGCGCTGCCACCCATTCTGGCCCGAGGAGGTCTTCGCGGGTGGCCAGAACCTGACCGAGCTTAACGGCTACCGGTCCGAGATCGCGCAGCATCGCGACCACGCGTCCTGGGGCATCCGCCTCGACGGGTAGCGCGGAGCGGCCTGGTATCAGGCCCATGCGGGAAGCGAGACCGCTCAGGCCATGACGTGCGAAGATCCTTGCCAGCTCGGCAAACCGCGCACGCTCGCCGAGCGATACATCCTCCTCGGCTTCGCTCAAGACGATCGTCCATTGCCTGAGGCTTGAGCCCGGCAGCCAGCGATGAACAACTCGATGCTGCGCCGGACGCGCTCCCGTGCGGCCGCGTCGTAGGCGGCGGGGGCGAGCCCCAGCGCGGAGCGACGCATCGGAGCCACGACCACGAGGGTGACGAACTGCTCGGCGGCGAACACCGGGTCCGACAGCGTGAGTTCGCCCTTGGCGTTGGCGTGCGCGAGGATGCTCGCGACCCATTTCGCGGCGCGCTGGAAGCCGAATTCGTGGATGTTCGCCGCGAGCGCGGGGAAGCGCACGGCCTGTGCGATGACGACGCGCTCCATAGACGCGACACGCGTGGTCAGCAGCCATTCCAGCAGGACGTCGGCGATCTCCTGAAGTCTTGCTGCGATGTCGAGCTTGTCATCTACGGTCGGTTCGAGCGCCCGCAGTTGGGTGCCGATTTCATCGAGAATCACGGCCTCGAACACGCGAGCCTTGCTGCCGAACCTGGCGTAGAGCGTGCGCTTCGAAATCCTAGCGCGCTCGGCAATCATGTCGGCACTTGCTCCATCGAACCCGTGCTCGAAAAAGACCTCGCGCGCGCTTTTCAGGATGTGGCCGGTCAATCGGATCGCATCTGCGGCGGTCGGGCGCCCGATCTTCCTTCCGCGCTTCGGTTTCTCCTGATCCAATTTGGTCAACTTGACCTCCGTTTCTCGCACTGGGAACGCGAGGTTCTCCTGACACTAGACGAGAGCACTAGACAAGGCCACGCCCTTGCGATGATGCTGCGTTGATGCAGACAGCATGGATGCAGGTGCGGCTATACCCTCAGCCTGTCGACAGGTACCATCGGTGGCGTCTTTATCGGCGCGGCGGCGGGACGCCGGCCGGTGTAGCGGCCCCGTTCCCAGGTCTGTAATCAGGCAACTTCGGCGCGCCGAAGAGTTGCAGACCCTCGCGATCGATCCGCTGAGCCTGCTCCTCGACCCGCTGCGTCGTCGAACGGACGGACTGCGCCTCGTCGGATATCTTCTGCTGCTGTGAGTCGATTCTCCCGATTGCAGGGCGCGCCGCCTCAACTTTGGCTCCAAACTCCTCGGCGGCACTCTGGGCTCTGCGCAGCTTTTCCCTGAGCGAGCCAGGGCCGGATCCCCGCTGCGCCTCGATCCTCGCATTCAGGCGCTCGGCATAGTCGCCGGCGCGGGAGATTGACTCGCCGACCCGCTGCACTTTTCCCCCGGCGCCCGTCAGTCCGTCGGAAATGTGCGACGCCCTGCCCGACCAGTCCTCCGATCTCTCGGCGAGCAGTGCGAGACGCGCGCGCACGCGCTCCTGACCTTTGGCATCCAGGTTGCTCGAGACCTTGTCCACAGAGCTGCTGATCTTCTCGATCAGGGCCTTCGGATCTCCGCCTGGACCCAGAAGGCCGCCCTTTTTGGCGGGGATCACCGGCAGTCGCTCCCCGGCTATCGGTACAATCGGTGGCGCTCCATTGCGCGCGCCATCAAGATTTACGGTGGCATCGCCACGGATGAAGGATCGCGAGACCGTAGCTTCCACCCCGCGTGCAATCGGAATATCGGGATCGAGCCGCACTGTCACCAGCACAGTAGAGGGATCATTCTCGGCGAGGCGCACCTCGGTCACGGAGCCGGCCGGCACGCCCGAAAAGGTCAAAGGCGAACCCTTGCTGACGCCGGTAACGCTGTCTTCGAACCGTATGAGGTAATCGCGCCCGTAGGGATTGCTACCCAAGAAGAGCCAGACCGCGAACACCAGCAGCGTTGCAAGCAGGGTGCCGACAAAGGCGAAGACGAGCAGGCGATTCGAATGCGTTTCCATAACTTACATAGGTCGGTAGCAGTCATCAGCAATTATGTAAACCGAATGGCATATTTTTGTTTTTACAAGGTTGACGTCCGGCGGTCTGAGACCGGATGCCAGATTACGGTGTGGGCGCATTGTTATAGCCTCGCGGAGGGTAGGGCATTCGCTTTGCGGAGGTGTAGGATCGCGATGCTTCGGACATCGTGGCGGCGGCGCAGGGCGTCTTCTCGATCAATCGGCCGATCGCGGAATGAGCATGGATAATCGCGTTTCGGCCATTGTCGCTTCGTCAGGCTTCGGTGCCAAGCTCGGCGACATGATCGACGTGTCGGAGGGCCGCGCGCTCTGCACTCTGTTACCTCGGCCCGAATCGATCCGCAATCCCCTTCGTCCCGCGCTTCATGGCGGTGCTGTGACAGCGTTCCTCGAACTTGCGTGCAAGCGTCGTCGTCGCGCATAGGCTCGAACAGTCATCGCCCCCTTGGCTCATCAGCTTGAACGTGCAGTTCCTCGCCTTGATGCGCCTGCGGGACGTGATGGCGCGACCCGATGTCCGACGGATTTGCTGACGGGTGGCCGTCGTCCACATCCAAGCGTGGTAGGATAATCCCGGCATGCCCGGATGCGCGGCGCAGTTAGAGTTCTCCTGCATCGCAGAGCAAACTCGCTCCGCTTGAGGCAGATTGCTCTGGCGTCAGAAGTCGCCCCCGATGGTTACGCGCGAACGGGCGGCCTCGGAGCCGTCGACGTGCTGCGCGCGGACGCTCTTCGTCGTGATGGCACCGGCTGCCATCAGCGAAACGCTGCTAAACCGCAACCATCTGGCAGGCTTGTCATTCCTCAAAGTCGTCGTTCGGAAGCCGTTTGATTGCAGACGGAAACCTGCTTTGGAATTTCGATAAAGCATTCTATGATACGATACAGTTTACATTTTGCAGGGTTTAATGAGGCCTGTGCGCGCGTGGGGGAAGAGCGTGGAGATTGCACCGGTTTCCTAGCCCATGGCGGCGGAATGTCCCGCGCCATGAAAGGTATGATCGGAGTGCGGCAAACTTCAGGGTTGGGACGCGAGAATATTCAGGGTGCGCTTGAGGTTGTAGGCGATGGGGGTGAGGTGGACTTGGACTGCGGCTTTGGCGAGACCTCGCCATCGCATTCGGCGCAAGCCATAGCTGCGCTTCCATGTGCCGAAGATCTTCTCGATCCGCCCTCGGACGCGATGGATGGGTTGGTTCCATTGGTGGCGCTTGCGCAGCGTTTCGGTTTCATTGCGGCCCCACATGCCGGTTGCGACAATGCGGGGAACACCGCCCTTCGCCCGCACGGCACCTAGAAAGTGATTGCCGAGATAGGCGCTGTCGGCAAAAACCTCACCGGGATTGTTGGGCAACGCTTCAGGGCCTGCATTGCCGTCATTGATATTGGCCGATGTGATCGAGACTGCCTCGACCAACGCTGTATCGGCGTCGGCACCAACGTGGGCTTTGAAGCCATGAACCGCCCGCTTCCCCTTGTGCTTAACCCAGCGCGCGTCGTCGTCATCCTCACTGGCAGAGGCAATGTTGGGCATCGACCAATGTCCCGGTCTTGACCATCTCCGCCTTGGATTTGAGCTGCAGGGTCACTTCTTCAAACAGTTGCCGGTCCAAGTTGTGCGCAACCATCAGCCTGCGAAATCTGACGAAGGCGGTGCGCTCCGGCGTCGCTTCACTTGCCTAAAATCCGCAGAAGCGGCGAAAGGAGGAACGATCGTCGAGCGCCTCGGCCAGCTTCACGTCGGACAGATCGTACCAGATCGAAAGAAGCAGCGCCCTGAACATCGCGACTGGCGGCCAGGCGGGTTCCCCTTTGCTGACCGGGTAGAGCGGGTCAAGAAGCGCTGCCACTGAGTTCCAGTCGATCAGCTTGGCAAGTTCGTCGAGCGCTGATGACGGCCGGGGTCGCCCGGCAAACCAAACTGCTCCTGGCCTATCGAACGCTGCGCCATGGCTACCC